>JBEKVG010000163.1:0-6309 GCA_049514195.1 Anaerolineales bacterium
ATACCAAATTCGGGCAGTTCGTCTAGGAAGAGCACCCCATGATGGGCAAGGGAAATCTCGCCCGGATGCGGCCAGTTTCCTCCACCCACAAGCCCGGCGTGGCTGATAGTGTGGTGCGGGGCCCGGAAAGGCCGGTTGCGCAGCAGGGGTGTTTCGGGTGGCAACTGATCCGCAACGGAATAGATACGGGTGACATCCAATGCCTCGTCAATCGACATCTTTGGCAGGATACCCGGCAGGGCGCGCGCCAGCAGCGTCTTACCCGCGCCTGGCGGCCCGATCATCAACACGTTATGTCCGCCAGAGGCAGCCACTTCAAGAGCACGCTTGACATGCTCCTGGCCCTTGACTTCGCCAAAATCCGTCGGCGAAAATAGCGGAGCATCCTCCTTTGTGAACCGAACATAAGCCGGGATGGGCTGGCGCCCGGCCAGGTGGTTATACAACGCAGCCAGGCTACCAACCGGGATGACTTCCAGATCGGGGATCAGGGCGGCTTCGGCAGCATCTATTTCAGGCACCACAATCCGCTTGAAACCAGCCTGGCGGGCGGTGGCAGCCATCGGCAGTACCCCGCGTGCATGTCGGACGGCCCCATCCAGCGAGAGCTCGCCCACTACCAGCATCCCTTCTGCAACCCCGGCAGGTAACATGCCGGTGTAGATCAGCACACCCAGGGCGATGGGCAGGTCATAGGTCGGGCCTTCCTTGCGAACCGAGGCCGGGGCCAGGTTGACAACCAAGCGCTTGCGCGGGTAGGCTACCCCGGCATTGCGCACGGCTGCCTGGACGCGTTCGCGGCTCTCCTGGACGGCGGCATCCGGCAGACCAACGATGGTCATGCCATGGACAAAAAGCCGCTTACTTTTCGATCCCATTTTCGATCACCTTACCACAAGGGCAGGATATATAATAACAGTATACGCCGTTTATTCAAAATGACAATAAGCCGAGCGGGAGGTATGAGGCCATGACAAGCGAAATCAAAGTATTTGACCCCTAAAATACGAGTCAATAAATACGTTTCAGTTCGCTAGATTCCTTTTTCAATTAAGTCAATGCGATGGCAATTTTCTATCAATTTTCGATAAATTTTCTTGAGTCGTTTTTTAAGGATATTTCGTTTATTGTTCTTCTCTTTGCTGTAATAGGTCCTAGCAAGTTCCTCTATCGGATGAACTACCTCGGCCTTCGTCTCTAATAATGCAAGTTCTTTTATTGTTATCTCAAGTTCTTCCAGAAGTTCTTTTTGTTCATTTTCCAAAATAGAAACATCGTTATCAGTCATGATGCCTCTCTTTCATAATTATATTAGCACAAATTCAGTATTTAATTTACTCATGATCATATTACCCTAGGGGCAGGATAGATAATAAAAGTATTACCCTAAATTGATAAGTGAAAGGAAAAAAGATATGTACTTGCTAGTTGTCGCACAAACCTCATCTGAATTAACTAAGAAAGTTAATGAAATGATAAAAGAGGATGGAGGCCTATTAGAGGGGTAGCAGTCGATAATGTTTGTTATCAGGCTATGACCAAATACCTAACATAACACAGGTACACCATAAAATCGAGTACTTCTCTATCCCGTTTGTCTCGACCGAGAAAACTGGTTTGGAACTTGTTTAGCTACCCGTCCCATAACCCCCACCCTAAGTCGGCGGAGCTTTTTCTACCGTTGTAATAGACGACACGCCTGCCCGTGCAGTTCATTATTACGGCGAATTGGAAATAACCAAGAGATGGTTGCATCCATCGCGTGAGTTTGGTAGATAGTCAGGGGGTCATAAAGGTTGCTGTATAAAATTACTAACAAGCTCCCTCACACTGCACAATTCGATAGATTGGTCAAATGGATTTGTTCGCCAGAAGGAGATAAGGTAGAATTAGGCTTGTGTATTATTTCCAACGCAACCTGAGGCTATTCGAATTCTTAAACCCTGTGCATGTTATTTGAGATGATGAAGAAAATGAATGGCGCGCATGGTCAACCTCTCAAGATCGAATAAAGAATTATCCCATGCCTTTCCAGACCAGGGATTCTTGCCGGAGGCCTACCGGCTTCCGGATGGTCAATTACGGGAGCCTCTGTTAGAATCTGGGCCAAAAGTAGTCTATATTGAGGTCACTAATCGTTGCAATCTGCTATGTAAGACCTGCCCGCGCACTTACTTCGAGCGGGAGCCGCTCAAATCCCTTTCGCTAATAGAATTTATTGCTATCGCTCAACAATTCCCGCATATGCAACGCACCCTGTTACATGGAATTGGGGAACCTTTGCTGAACCGAGACCTTCCAGAGATTATCCGCTATCTCAAGGGCCGCAAAGTCGAAGTAATCATCAACTCTAACGGCACATTGCTTTCATCACAATGGCAAACCCAACTGGTTGAAAGCGGGTTGGATCAATACCGCTGCTCCATCGATGGCGCCACGGACGAGACCTATGCTCGCATCCGGGGTGCATCCTTGCTTCCCAAGGTAAGGAAGGGATTGCAGGGGCTGCTCAGAACCAGGGAACATCTT
This sequence comes from Anaerolineales bacterium, assembly GCA_049514195.1. Taxonomy (GTDB): domain Bacteria; phylum Chloroflexota; class Anaerolineae; order Anaerolineales; family Villigracilaceae; genus UBA877. Next base: position 2,530 of record JBEKVG010000163.1, read on the forward strand.
GGAGCAGCCACACCTCGCATCTCGATCTTTTGTGTGGCTTCCAAAGAGAACCTGCCTGAGCTACCCGATCTGCTTCGGCTGGCGGCTGAGATAGGAGTGCATGAAATCTGCGTGCAGCGGATGGTCTATTTTGCCAAAGAACCGCAAAAGCAATTTGGAATGGCGCGCGCGGAACTGGCAATCTTTGGCAGAGACGGAAACCGGGAGGATGAAATTCTCCAGGAATGCACAAGGTTGAGCGCTGAATTGGGGATCAAATTTGTTGCCTCCGGGGGAAGTAATCCGATCAACAGCTTGGCGGCAGCCACTTCAGCCGATTTTGCACCCTGGCAGGCCTGCATGCGCCCATGGACCTGCGCCTATGTTACGGCAAATGGCAATTGCCTGCCGTGCTGCATTTCACCCTTTGCCACCGATGAGTATGACAGTTTGATTTTAGGAAATCTCTTCGAGCAACCGTTCAGTGAAATTTGGAACAATCCGGTTTATCAAACATTCAGAACGGAGTTACTGAGCAAGTATCCAAACAAAGTCTGTACAAGTTGCGGCATTTATTGGAGTCTTTAAGATGAGCCATTCCAATGCCTGGTCCAATCCATCCATTGCCGGGGCGGCCGAAGCAGTCCAAATGGCAGCCTTTCTGGAGGAACGCTCACACACCCCGGACGTCCTGGAGGTCAACGCGGCATTCTGTACTTTCCTGGATCCTCAACCCGGCGAATGCATCCTGGAAGTGGGCAGCGGCAGCGGTATAATCTGCCGGCTAATTGCGTTGCGTCTTCAGGCAAGGGGGTCAGTAGTTGGGGTGGATATCTCGCCAGATATCGTGACTGAGGCGCGGAAATATGCCCTCCAGGAGGGGCTGGCTGACCGGATCACTTTTAAAAACGGCGAGGGTAAATCCCTGGCTTATCCCAATGTTTTTTTTGATTGTGCCTGCGCGGCTCGTTTGCTGCTGCATGCGGATGATCCAGATCCCATTCTGCGTGAAATGGTGCGGGTGGTCAAGCGGGGAGGCCGGGTGGTAGTGATGGATTGGGACTTCGAAACGGTGACGGTGGATCATACCAACCGGGACCTAACCCGCAGGTTATTGCATTGGCGTAATGATCACCATGGCGGTGACAACTGGTCTGGCCGGCAATTGTGGCGTCGAATGGCGGCGGCCGGCCTCCAGCGCCTGAGTGTCCATCCAGTGGTTTCCGTGGTACACAATGAAACAGATGGCTTGACCCAATCACTATGGCGGGCAGCCCAGGTTGCGCGGGATGGCGGTGGTATCTCGCCGGAAGAACAGGATGAATGGGTCGGTGAATTGAAGAATCGGATCAAAGAAGGAACTTTTTTTGCCAGTATTGTATATTTTATTGTTAGAGGATTTGTAGTCTGATCCAGATATTCCCGGTTTAATCGCTGTGGAAATCTGTACCAAGGAGGTAACATGGGCTATTCGGTAGGAATTGGACTGACGAATGACTGCAACCTGAACTGCGCGCATTGTTACCGCGATACGGAACAGGTCTGGTCGATCAGCCTGGAGCAAGTAAAACACATTTGTGAATCGATCCCGGTGGATTCGATGGGTATGGGCACTGGTGAAAATGCGCTTCACCCGGAATTTATTCCGGTCGTCAAATACTTGCACGAAAGAGGCATCCGGCTTAGTATTGCCTCGAACGGTTATTCCCTGACGGTCATTCCCGAAGAGACCCTCTCGGCCTTTACAGATGTCGAAGTCTCGATCGATCATCCCAGCCAAGCAGAGCAGGATGCCTGGCGCGGGGAGGGTAACTGGGAGCTAGTCCACCAGGCTATGGAGCGGTGCCGCCGATTGGGGATCGATGTCTCCATCCTGGCAACGCTGATGAAAACGAATTACCAAAAAATGGATGCGCTGGTAGGGCTGGCCCGCAAGAATGGAGTGAACCTGCGAGTGAACGCCTACCAGGCGGTCAAGACAGAGATATACCGGCTGAGTTACCAAGAGTTCTGGGAAGGCTACCGTAGGCTGTTTGCAGAAAGTTTGGTGATTTCATGCAGCGAGCCGGTGGTCAGGGCAGTTTTGGGGCTCGAGCAAGTGCAATCCCCTTGCGGTCGTCACAGCATTCGTTTCAATCCGCGCGGCCAGATAATTCCCTGCGTTTACTGGCCGGTCAACGGTCATGTCTCTCCCACACTAGATGATCTCTATCGGCTGGGCGATCAGGTGATGGAAGACCCATCATTTGAATTGGCGCGCCAAATCCCGGCTAGCGCATCCATCTGTCCCTGCCGGGGAGGCTGCGCGAGCCGGCGCGCCTTGAACCAGAACATGGACGCACATGACCCCTACTGTCCTTGGGTGCGCGGGGAAGCCATTGGGCTGGAATGGAAAGCAGGTCCCTGGAAGGACTTGATGCGCGCTGGGAATGTCTGCACGACCATTGTTGTATAATCATCGAGGAGAATCTATGGCAGAACAAAAAGATATTATCATAGTTTTTAAGACCAACGGTCTGGGTATGACCGAGGTGCAGCCTTTGAAGGAAAAACTCGCAATAACCTATTTGACTCTGGCACAGCAAATGGAGCCTCCACCGGCCGCAATCTGCTTCTACACGGACGGCGTGCGTTTGGCTTGTGAAGGCTCTCCGGTGCTGGAGGAATTGAAGGCACTGGAAGCAAAGGGCATCCGCTTGATCCTTTGCCAGACCTGCCTCAACGCCTTTGAACTGAGCGACAAAGTCAAGGTCGGGACGGTCGGCGGGATGGCTGATATCATTACTGCCATGTGGCAGGCAAATAGCGTGATAACTGTTTAGTTTCGGGAAGTATTCTTTTCCAATCATGGAAAGGAGGACTCAAATGAAACTGTTTTTGAAATCAGAAGATGCCAAGATGGATCGCTTGGGCCAAATTGGCTTGCTGATCTCCAGGATGTTGATTGGCATTTTATGGTTCACCCAATTGCTCTGGAAATTGCCGCCAACCTTCGGATGCCCGGCGAATTTTGCCGTCAGTACCAGCATCACAGCACGGACCACCGGTCTGTGCGATTGGGTCGGCTTGATGTCAATTTACTCGTTGATCCCTTTGCAAGGTTCGCTGGTAAAAAGCCTGGTTATACCCAATCTTGCCTGGATGGGCTGGCTGATCTTTCTAATGGAGGCCTTTGTGGCAATCTCCCTGATCCTGGGCTTGTTCACTCGTTTAGGAGGGCTGGTGGGTCTGCTTCAAGCCATGAACTTATTCTTTGGCGTATCTGCCGTTCCTGGAGAGTGGTACTGGAGCTATCTCATGCTTGCCATTCTGGGCCTGATTTTCCTGGCCGTCCCCACCGGACGTTCGGTTGGGTTTGATACCTGGCTGCGCCCGCGCCTACAAGCCGGAGCGGGAAAAGGCAATTGGCTGGCGAAAATCCTGTTGGCTCTTACTTAACCCCTCATGCAGAAGCTGGACCGCTCTGGCAAATGGCTGATCGCAGGTTTGGGTTTCCTGCTGATCAGCCTCTGCTTGGCCGCTCTGGCGCTTGGCGACTTGCGCAAAAATCAATACATATTTGTAATGATTTTCTTTACAGCCTTTATTATCTACGCCGTCGCATGTTTGTTGATTCTCCAAGTAAAAAAAATTGATCGTGTGTCCCTTATCGGGATCTTTGCTCTGGCTGCCTGCATGCTGGGTATCCTGGTTTTTACGCGGCCGGCCTTGTCAGACGATATGTACCGTTATATTTGGGATGGAAGAGTGCAGGCGCATGGTATTAGCCCGTACCATTATCCCACCGCGGCACTCGAGCTT
>JBEKVG010000164.1:0-6301 GCA_049514195.1 Anaerolineales bacterium
CTTATCTCCCCTTTATTAATGGACAAATTCTTCAAATTGATCAAAGCTGGTTTTTCACAAAAACGTAAGATGCTGCGCAATTCCCTGTCAGGGGGTCTTGGGATTTCCCCTACCGAGGCAGAAAAAATGCTCGCCGCAGCCGGGATTAACCCGATGCGGCGGGCAGAAACATTGTCCTTGGAAGAATGGGGGCTACTTAGCCAGTCAGAATAAGAGTTATATCTCATTCTGCAGCCCGTTACATCTAAACGGTTTTAGTTGCTTTTCTCTTTGACTTTAGATCACGATAATTCCAAAGAACAGTCCACACCCGGAACGCTGCTTCAGCTTGGATCTCGAAAGACATCTTTGATTTACCCTGGTGCCGCTCGGCAAAATAAATCGGTGTTTCGCAAATCCTGGCCCCTAGGCAATCGGCCAGATATATCATTTCCACCTGAGAAATATATCCGCTGGATTTGACGCGTTCCAACGGCATGGATTGGAGTGTCTCACGCCTCCACATCCGGAATCCGCCGGTCACATCGCGGTAGGGCAAACCCAGGATCGTCCGGGCATAGAAGTTTCCCCAAGCCGAGAGCGCTTTACGCCAGAGCGGCCAGCGCGTGTCCGTGCTGCCTCCTGGGATATACCGTGAGCCTATGACCACATCACAAGTCTCGATAAGTTTAGCCATATCGACTAATACAGCCGGGTCGTGGGAAAAATCGCAGTCCATATGGGCAATCGCATCCACGTTGCTGTCGAACAAACTGCGGAACGCTTGTATATAAGCCGAAGAAAGTCCCAACTTTCCGGCCCGGTGGATTACGTTCACCCGTCCGGGAGGATGTGCTGCCGCTAAATCATCCGCAATGCGACCGGTTCCGTCGGGGCTGTTATCATCCACGATAAGGATATTCAAATTCAGTGGAAGCGCAAATAAAGCGGAGACCATCTTGGGTAGGTTCTCCGCTTCATCATAGGTTGGAATAACAATGCTGATATGCAAAAAGGCTCCAATCTCCTTTTCAAATCAGGGGATTATTTATGCCATTCTAAAGAATTGATACGGCGGTCATCCATTAGTATCATGTCTGGAAGGCTCGTGCTCCCCTTTTCCGATGGGTTCTTTTTGTATGACATATTCACAGACGGTCTCACCGGTCGCACAACACTTCGTCTCTTTTATATGGAATTCCAAACCGCCGGAAATTGAGTGTAACATGGCCTGAAGCAAACCGGTTGAAATATGGCAGACTGGTTTCTCTGCATTTTTACGACTCCAGCATACCGGACAACGCTGGATAGTCCATAGGAATGCCGCCTCCGTCTCGTGCACACTGGCTTGCTGATCTGAGAATTGTGAAATGACTTTAGCCAAGACCGGCAGGCCAATGCTGATCTTGGTCTGCAGAGGCAGCTCCTGGAATGCCGGATCTTCCATCCCCGCCAGCGCGCCGAAATTCTTAAGTGCATCCTCAAATATCGCCCGACCTGCTCGCAGGGCTAGGATTTGACTACCCCGCGCCCCATATATCTCCTCCAGCGCCACATGAATTGCTGTGAAGTCGGCAAAATCAAACTCGCGTTCCAGGTTATCAGGCGGATAGTTTTCGATCAAATCGCTTAAACCCGCCAGCTTGAGAATGGCATTCAGGCCATTCTCCCCCATCACCTTTTCATAAGCTTCCAGGGTAATTCGAGCAAATTTGTTGGCGTAATACAGACCACTTTTGGGAATATGTTCCATGATATCCGCTTCCTCATTCTGTTGTTTATCGCTTTTCTTGCACGAAATCAACCGATTCAACTTTAGCACAGGCAGCATTCTGTGTCAAGCTGATTAAATGTTAAACATGCTATAATCCTCTTTCGGTTCAGAATAATCACCTATGCGCAAAACGCTTTTGACTACCTTCTTATTGGTTGCCCTGCTACCATCCTGGAATTTAATTGCACCTGCCCGGCTCCAGGCATCTCCGGATACTGAGCCTTCTTCAGGTTCGGTCGTCTGCTCTCCTGGCGTTTATATCAATGCCCCTTCAGACTGCCTCCCGCTTGGCCCATCCGCTTTTTTGTCCCAATCCGCTTCGGAAGGCATTACCTATCCGATCGTTCCGCTTCCGGCATATTCACCCGATCGAAGTCTGGCTGATCTCCCTTATCAATATTTTAAAGTAACTAGCCAGGGGGCACCGCTTTATTCTTCCCTGGATGCGATTGCGGCACACCAACCCTCCAAGATATTGGATCCAAGTAACCATCTATATGTATCCTATCTGGGGGAAGCTGTGCAGGTCGGAAAGGATTACTTTTATCATCTTCGCTCCGGCTATTATGTATTCGCGGAAGGTGGTCGCTTGGGCCAGTACGACCCACCCTTCCAGGGTCTGATTTTCAGCTCCACTCCACATAATGCTTTTGGTTGGATTCTAGGGGAAACCCAATCCCGCACTAGCCCCGATCTTAACAGCCCTGAAAGCGGTATAACCCGAAACCGCTTTCAAGTGGTGCAGATCTTTGCCACGCAAAAGGCTGATAATCTTACCTGGGATCTGGTCGGCCCGGGTGAATGGATTGAGTCGCGCCAGATCGCCCGCGTTGACCCGGATACCTCTCCGCCCCCAGGGGTTACCGGTAGCCGCTGGATCAGCGTCAACCTGTTCGAACAGACCCTTACCGCATACGATAATAATCGTCTCGTTTTCGCCACAATGGTCTCCACCGGCGTGGACCGTTTCTGGACGCGTCCCGGCCTTTTCCATATCCAGAAGAAGCTCGAAGCAGGAACCATGAGCAACAGCGTCAAGGGCGATTTTTACTACCTGGAAGATGTCCCCTGGACTATGTATTTTGATGAAGCCCGCGCCCTGCATGGTGCTTACTGGCATAACGACTTTGGCTATCCGCAGAGCCATGGTTGTGTCAACATGTCCGACGGCGACGCGCATTGGCTCTACAATTGGTCCTCCGTAGGTGACATTGTTTACGTTTACGACCCCTCCGGTAAGACCCCCACCGATCCTTCACTCTTTGGAACCGGTGCGCCTTGACGCCGGAAAATGCCTATGGTATATTCAGCCCGCTCCTGGACCCGTGGTGTAGCGGCCAAACATGCGGCCCTGTCAAGGCCGAGATCGCGGGTTCGAATCCCGTCGGGTCCGCTGGAGACAACTCGGTTGTTTCACCGGGTTGTTTTTATTACATATATTGCCTCCAGTTCCAGAGTTTAGGCAGTTTCCATGTAATCATCACACTTTTATTCCCGCCTTGCTGTGTTAATTTCCAACAAATTCACCCTTTTCCTCAACAGCTATAATAATAAAACTGTATAATGGGACAAATCTTCTTGCAATTTAGCACAATCTTTGTCGAAACACAACAGCTCTGGTCGAGTTACTATCGAACTTCCTTTCCTCCCACCTTCATAACTTCAACATAGAATGCATAAGTATTTATCCAAACTCCGCCTATACTGGTCTCTCACTAAATCCCTCCAGACCGGTTTGCTACTCTTCACCGGCCTGACCGGCTTCATGACCGCCCGTTGCCCGGTGATTCACTGGTATGATTTCCTTGGTCTGGGAGTGACCCTCTTCCTCGCCATTGCAGGTTCAACCATCCTAAATATGTGGTACGACCGCGACATGGATATGGTCATGAATCGCACTCATCACCGTCCTCTGGCGGATGGTCGCTTTGCACCTGCCGAAGCCCTTCGCCTCGGATTGGTGCTTTCTTTTCTGGGTATTGGGCTGTCTGTCCTGATGGCCCCACTCTATGGCTTGATTGTCTTTGCCGGCTGGTTTTTCGATGTAGTCATTTACACACTCTGGCTCAAACGCCGCTCCTGCTGGAGCATTCTCTGGGGCGGGATTTCGGGTTCTATGCCTATCTTGGCCGGCCGTACCTTTGGCCTCGGTCACGTGGACTGCATCGGCATACTGCTCGCATTGGCGGTCTTGTTCTGGATTCCCACTCACATCCTGACCTTCTCGATGCGTTATTTCGAAGATTATCAGGCCGCCGGGATCCCAACCGTTCCCGCATCCTATGGCTTTGCTGCTACACGTCTCTCCATTGCCATTTCTAGTATCGTTACCGCCCTTTCCATCGTTCTCGCCGGCATCCTTACTGGCATACAATGGGGCTTCCTGCGTTTGTTGGCCATGCTCTCCGCTGGGTTGTTCCTGCTGGCGATCACCAGCATCTTTCGTCCGAGTGATCGCATCAACACTGGGTTGTTCAAGTACGCCTCGCTCTACATGCTCAGCGCTATGATCCTGTTGTCCCTGTAAAAAGAAGGGCCTTGTGTCTTTCCGCAATATCATCTGCCAGGGTATCCAGCGCCTTGAAATCCGCCTCCCCAGGCAGGCCCTTGCATAGCACCGCCGGCAGGATTTCTGTTTTTAGTCCGGAGAGCATTTCAGCCAGGATCTCGACCGTCCGTCCACCCCAACCGTATAATCCGATTACTGACAGATATTTCAACCGCGGCTTGAGCATATTGGTTAGGTAGGCTACCTCGACGACGCCTGGGTGCGGTCCACCCAACATGGTCGGCGTCCCGACCACCAGATTGGGCGCATCCACCAGCGCCGCCGCAATTCGTCCGATATCCGCATTGGCCAGGTCAAAGGCATCCACCTCCACCCTGCGTTCGTTCAGACTCTCAGAGAAATGCGCGACCATCTTCAAGGTGCTGCCATGCATCGAGACGAAAGGCAGGACAACAGGCTGAGCGTCTCTCCATCCTGCACAGCATGGATCCGTTCGGCCGGGATGGCCAAGTGCGTGGACAGGTTCTCTCTCCCCTTTGGGCTGGCGAAGAGCTGTGCCTCCGGGTACTTCTCCAGCACGGCCGGCAAGCCACCAGAGTGATCCTGTTCGGCATGCAGCGAGATAATGTAGTCGATCTTTTCCACTTCTTCCAGGCGAGCCAATAGAATATCCACCAGGTTTGCTTCGACAGTGTCCACCAGCCCCGTCTTTTCACTGCCATGGATCAGGTAAGCATTGTAAGTGGTACGGTCGGGTAGTGGGATCAGCGCATCAAACACGCTTCGTTCCCAATCGATTGCGCCCACTTCCCCCCTGCCTCGTTTCTATCCACTCCTCCCTGAAAAATCGCCTCCTCGTATTGACGACTTTAGTTGTTCCGCTACATTAGTCACCTCCTGAAAGAAAGTTATAATCAGTCTCAAAGAGAAAAAAACGATTACAAAAAGTAGGCTGATGATCCTCCCGAGAAAGCTAAAATTATTATTGGAAATCCTTTGCGGATTGTTTATCATTGTTGGGCTAGTAAGCCGCTTTTATTCGTTTGCTTTATCAGTTACAAACTATCCATTGTCAACAGGATGGTCAGAATCGGGAAGAATATTTGAAGCCACTTCCGTTTATTCCCGCGCTGTTTTCGGAAAAACATTACCTTGGCCGTGGCTGGATCCTGGTCGGGCGATTCTTGAGGGTTTGGTCTTTTTAATCCCTATCAGACAAATATGGATGTACCGTTTGTGGTTGGTTGTGTTAAACCTATCAACAACCATTTTCACTGCCATACTAATCATCAAGAAAGCCTGGAAAAAGTCACCACAGAATCAGAATAAAACGAAAATACTTTCATTTGTCTTTTTGGTGTCGTGGGGAATTCTCTATATTCTTCAATTCCCGATTCAACCTCATTTGCTTCTTGGCGTTATCGTAGTCTTGTGGCTGTTCGACCTAGATAAGCCAATCTATTCGTTAATAGTTATCGTTATTGCTTCAGCTTGGGAAGGTATATGTAGAGTAAATTGGTTCTTGATGCCTGCTGTACTGGCAGTTTCCATGTACTTCCTTTTAGTGCCCATGCCAAGCAAGAAAATATTACATTACTTTTTATGGCCTGTTATTTGGTTTATCAGTGGTACTCTTGCCAGCCTTCTCACATATGGATTTTTCATCAAAATATCCAATTATGTCATCCCGTTCTTCAATTCCAATATGCACTATGCTTTCTTCAGAGCTCGATTATGGCCAAATAAAGATTTTAGGTTGGGACTGATCCCAGGTATTGTTTTACTTTCTGCCCCTCTCATGGTACTTATTTCAGCTTTATATGCGCGTATTATTCGCAAAGTACACTGGATCCGGTTGTTCGCTCTTTTATGCATCCTCGGCATCTTTTTTGTTGGTAGCACAATCGTTAGCATACGTGCTGGAGGAGGATTTGACCTTCATAATTATGACACCTTTGGATTGATATGGTTACTGATTGGTTGTTATTTCGGGTTTGGGACAGTCGGCCTTGATAAATCCGAGTCAAATACTCCTAAAA
>JBEKVG010000165.1:0-6295 GCA_049514195.1 Anaerolineales bacterium
ATCCAATCGCGCTGATGGCTGTCAAAACCCCCACAATAATGCCAACAACTTTGTAAACTGTGCCTACGAATCGAAGAGCTCTAAATTTCTTTTCCATTTTTCTTACTCCTTTCTTTTATACCTTTCTTTCGGCTAAATTCTGGCGTTTCCGGTTGGCACGCCTCCAGAACCACCAGATGATCATCGCAATAAGAATGATCAGGAGGATGCCAACCAGGTATGGGACAACCACGGAAAGATAAGAAAGTACCGTTGCAATACTATCCTCGGCGACGCTGACCGGCACATTGGCAGCTCCGCCTGTCGTTGCAGTGACTGCCGGGCGGATTGCGACTGACTTGACCGTGTGCACGCTGCCTGCCACCAGCAATCCGCAAATCAGCGCAAGTACCGGGTGCATGCCTGTCATAACCTGCGCGCTGGCGGCGAAAGCGATCGCGCCCGCAGCCGGACGGATGACGGACTGGATGATGTCATTGATGTGATTGACCGCCGGGATTTTGTCTGCCAGAATTTCGATGATAAGCAGCACACTTATCAGGCCTAAAATCCATGGATTTTCCAGCGTGTCGTAGGGAGGCGTCAGTTTGATCCAGTTTGTAAAACGGGCGAGCAGGCCTACCACCAACAGCGGGATATACGCGTTCAGTCCCGCGCTGGCTGACAACCCGAAGGCGGAAAAGATTCCAAAAAGCGCATCCATGCCAACCTCCAATTCTCTATTGACCGAGGGGGAAACCACCCCACGTCCTGGTCAACCAGAACCGCAGCATGTCGATCGCCGCGGTTTGAATTATGGTAATCGTTAAACCTGCCAGAAGCGGCAACCATACTTGACGTAACTTCTTGAATTTGTTTTCCTGACCCGTGATCATCACCCAAAGGATGGCGTAGACCAGGGTCAGAAGAAGCCACACACCCAGGACACTAATGATTGCAACTGGATAGAGTACGAATGGGCTTTCGGTCAGTACCAGGATGTCAAGGATGATTTGAATGCCCAGCAAGGGGCCGAAAGCTTTCCAGCCTGGCAGGGCTGCGCGGGCATCGTCAACATCAATCCAGACACTCTGGTTGAAGGCTGGGAAGAGCATGGCGGCGATTCCCAAGCCCATCCCGCTGCCGGTGAGCAACCGAAGAGTGTTGTTGGGGATGTATATATTGGGAATCTGCGATAGGATGCCTGGCTGGATTTGTTTGAGCAAATAAAGGTACGAATTGGCTCCATCTATGCCAAAAGCTACCACAAAGATTGCCAGTATCGTAATAACACTCCAATGTGGGGCCTTACCGCGCTTCCAACCGAAAATGGATTGAAAGACCAGCCCGGTTACCGCCCCCAGGTACATTCCTAGGCAGCGTGCGCATAAGGGCAATTGGTAACTACCGATATGGAACGAGCGTTCCGCGATGCGGTGACAGACGGCATAGCCGATCGCATCTGCCTTGCCAAGCAAACCCGGCGGTGTATTCAGGAACCAACCGATAAAGACCAGCACAGCTGCCACTACTACTAGATATTTGGAGGCAGCTCCAATTTGTTTGAGGGTGATGTTTGGCATGATGATTCTATTATAGGGTTGATGAAGCCATAAAGCAAGCATTAGAAAAGTTTCATTTGCTCTGGCGGTTCGATTGGATCGCTGGAGATCTCTTTTTCGAATTGCTCTTGGGTAAGACTGGCCAGCCCGGCCAATTGGCGCAGGTGGCGGAATTTGATAACATGCCAGCCCTCTGCCATGGATTTCAGGACCGGATCGCGATCCAGTTTATATGCCAGCAGGCTGGCGCGTCCACCTGGTAGGATGAGAAAGCTGTTCAATGGGGGAGGCTGATTCTGCCGCAGTAACCGCCCTACCACTGCGGAGGCCAAAAGGGTGAATGTGTAGACAGTCTGCCCGTTCTCCAACCACCGCACAAGTCGTTGGCTCACTTCTTCGCGTTGGAGGGTATATCCCAGCCGCACCCCCAGGGCAGCCAGGGCCTGGGCAGCAGTTTCCAGGTCGAGGCGACGGGCTGCCGGGGAATCTTCCGGGCGCAGGGCCCAGACTCCGTCCGTCTCAAGTGCGTAGGAAGCCAGCACAGCGCGGAGCTGATCCAGCGAGGGGGTCAGCAAACCGGGCAGTTCGCTGTTCAAGGCGATCTCCAGGTCGCGAAACGTACAGGTTGGGTTTTTCTGTAGGAAATGTACCGCTGCAATTTCCACCCGGTCGGACAAGGGTTCGACCTCGTTATCCCATTCTGCCAGCGCCCACAAGCCGCTTTCGGGATTCTGACTTTCGGCATGGTGAACAAATTCCGGCTCGGTCAGCGCTACCTGGATGGGTGTGTGGATCTGCGTCAGGGCCTCCTGTCGCCAGCGCAGGGAATGCTCGGAAGCCATGGCAATCAGACCAGCAGCAAGCAGGTTAAGGTAGGGAGCCGGTTCACCGCGTTCCTGCAGGGCCAGCCGCATGGCTTGCTGTACTCCTTCAGCGTCAATCTTGACCAGTTCTTTATCCTCATGGGTAAAAGTACGCCGGTGCCATAAGCCCTGGACTGGGTCATGCGGGCTGCGTAGTGCCAGTCCGCTCAAATCAAAACCGGCTTCGGCCGCTGCCAATAGAGCGGCAGAAAGGAAAGCCGGTTCTATTTCGGAAATGATTGCAAAAAGTGGGGCGTTTAGTGGCATCTGGCCGGAGATGTTTTTTAGTGTGGCATATAGGGCGGCCGCGTGCCAATTCCAGTCGTAACGCCGCCGGCGCAGTACAGACTTGAATGGAGCGACGGCCTCCTGCCCCCACAGCCAACCGGCCCATAGTGCCGAAAGGGTCCAAAAAGCCTGATTGGGACGTGGGATGGCAGTCAGGACTGCCGCGATGGATATGCCTTTCAAGCGCGGCGCTAGGTCTCGCATCGGACCTTCGAACAGGCACAGGCCGCCTGATTCCCCCGCTATCTCAGGCCAAATGGTCACCTGAATGGGTTTTCCGCTACCCGACCATAATTCCACGCCTCGCTCCAGCGCCAGCCAGACATTCTTCTCAAGAAAGCGCGATGGCAGGGTCAATTGTTTCGGGCGCGGGCGTTCATCCGGGTGTGGCCAGAGGGTACTAGCTTCGTCACAGGCGGTTAGGACCAGCGCCAGCAGGGCCCGCCGGCGTTCTGCACTCAGTGGCAGGCTGTCGAGCTTATTGATGATGGTAATCAGTGCATAGACAGCCCGTGGCAGGTAACATTCCAGGGCTTCTTCGGCGTGCAGGCGGTCGGGATCATTCGGCGCGGCAACACGCTCCAGGGCCCGCGCCCGGTGCAAGCCATCGGTGAGGGCCAGGCTGGTGGCACGCCTCTGATCTGCTTCGGTGGCAGGATGTTCCCCTTCATCCCCACATGGACAATGATAAATCCGGGCTGTCAGCGCCCCGCTAAGGCGTTCCCAGACGAAGGCTTCTGCCGCGACTTCTTGTTGACACCGGTTGCATTTGGTAAGATAGAGGGATTGGAGATGGGTTTCCAGGCGTTCGCTGCCCTTGCGTGCTGCGGCCAGTTCCGCCAGGGCAGCCCGCAAATCCGCCTGGGAGGGGGGATTGGCAGCCATTTCGAGTAGGAACCGTGTCACCGGATTGTTGACAGCCACAAGTGTACGGTAGCCGTTCCTGGCAATTTCGGTGGCTAGTTGGGGCGAGGCACCGAATGGGTCCAGGATCCAGGCAGGTTGCTCGAGTCCGTCTGACCCGAAATGCCCTGCCAGAAAAGTCGCCGCAACACCCTCCGGGATGGGAGGCAGGTAGCGGCTCAGCGGAGCGGATTTTTCCGGTTCATCTCCGGGGATGTAAATGAAACTGTCCATCTATATGCTAGTATACTGATTTGTAGAGAAAATACAATCCTACTTTGGGAGAGAGTCCAGGAGTGAAGCCCCTCTCGTTTGTGCGTTTCCCCGGTTAATGCTATACAATAGATAGGATAAGATATTCAATCAAGGCGAAAACCGCTCTCTTCAAGAAAGAGGTTTTACCATGAAAAAAAGGCGCATCCTTCTCTTTGTCACTCTGCTACTGGCTGCCTGCGTGCCAATCCATACGAATATTGAGGTCGGCGTGAATATTCAGACAGCGATTGCACAGACACAGGCAGTTTGGACACCAGTTTCTACGTACACGCCTCAACCTACTTTCACCCCTCAATCAACGCTTGTCATCAACCGTGCTTTAATTCTGCCCCCAACCCCACGAAATCCAGGTGCGTGTAAACCGCTTACCACTTTGGATTATTCGGATATTTCGAAAATTGCTGTTCAGCTTCAAACCTATGTAAGTCAATTGCCGGATGTGAAATCCGTGTCCAGTGCAATTCCGGAGAAACTATATAGCAATACGCGTTCAGAATTGTTTTTTGTTGAATACACTTCCACGGATGGTCAAAATTATGCAAAAAGATATATTGTGTATATGAAAGAATTTGGCTGGCAAAATGCCACATTTTCTATTGATGGGCAATGTTGGATAGATTCCCCTCATTAAAGAACAGATGGATTTCCCGCTGTTGCTGTCCCTAAAGAGATGCTATGCGAAGGCAAAACGTAAGTCTCTTGTTTAAGATTTTGTCTGGAGAAAACCATGATTGATGATGTTAGTGACATCACTGAATATTACAGTAGCCACCTCGAAGAAGAGCATAGCCGTTTAGAACGACACCAGCTTGAAGTTGATCTTACTTGGCGTTATTTGGATCAATATCTGCCCTCCCAAGGGGCTATCTTGGAAGTTGGAGCTGCAACGGGAAGATATACCTTGGAATTGGCTAAGCGGGGTTATAGGTTGACTGCTGTTGACTTATCGGCAGCCCTGATTGAGAAATGTAGGAAAAACCTCGTGGAAGAAGGGCTGGCGAGCCGGGTGCAACTGGTTGTGGCCGATGCGCGCAATCTCAGCGAAGTGACAGAGAAGCAATTTGACGCTGTTCTATTAATGGGGCCTCTTTATCATCTGGTATTGGAAGCTGATCGGAAATTGGCGCTGGAGGAAGCATTTGACCGGTTGCGAGCAGGAGGCATCCTCTTTTCATCGTTTATTAGCCGTTTTGGGATTATGTGCGATCTGATAAAAAATGTTCCAGCTTGGATTGAAGAACAAGCCGAAGTACGTTCGGTTCTAGAGAAGGGCAAAAGCCCTGATGATTACCCACGCGGTGGCTTTCGTGGTTACTTTGCACAAATTTCTGAGATTGCCCCTTTGCATGAAGCAATTGGATTCGAAACCTTAGCGGTGGTGGGGGTCGAACCTGCAATCGCAGCCGATGACGAGAGCTATAACAAACTTCAGGGAAAGCAACGTCAACAATGGCTTGATTTGTTGTATGAGATAAGTATAGAGAAATCCATCATCGGAGCTTCAAGGCATCTTCTCTATATTGGTAAGAAACAGAAATGCTGTTAAACCACTAAATCACAGCTAACCACTTAGGTTGGCTGCCAATTCTGGCACGCATAGAAGAAACTCACATGAAGGATTTTTACACCGCCTTTTATTCTGCCGTTGAACTCAGCCAGGCGCATCATGTGTTTTGTGAGCGCGTCTTTGGCATGGATCTATGCCAGCATGGATTCGCCAACTTAGAACAGCTCGAATTGCTACTTAAAGTGTCCCAGCTTGGCCGCAGGCAACGTGCGCTCGACCTCGGCTGTGGCAATGGTATGATCACTGAATACATATCTGATTGTACAGGTGCGCACATCACTGGTCTGGATTACATCCCCCCGGCCATCAGCCAAGCCTTACACCGTACAGCCACTAAATCGGATCGATTGGCATTTATAGTTGGAGACATCAATCAGCTTGAGCTTCCGAGAAGCGCCTTTGATGTCATCTTGTCAATTGACTCAATGTACTTTAGCAAAGATTACACAGCCACGCTCCGAGAGTTGAAATTTGCGCTCCGACCCAGCGGTCAGATGGGGATACTCTATTCGTACGGTCGAGAGCCGTGGGTTCCCAAAGACAAATTCCCAAAGGAGACATTACCGCCCCACAAGACACCGTTGGCAGAATCCCTCAGAGCAAATGACTTGACTTTTCGGACTTGGGATTTGACGCCTCAAGATTATGAATTGGCGCAACGGCGCAAAGAAGTGTTGACTGAACTGAAGCAACAGTTTGAGGTCGAAGGGACACTATTTATCTATGAAAACCGCTTGGGTGATGCAAAAGGCGTTTGCCAAGCGATAGAGCAGGGTCTGCACGCTAGGTATTTATATCATGTTCAACTGGCCAAGCCGGATTAAGAAGATATGACTGGAACTCAATAAAGGTCCCAG
>JBEKVG010000166.1:0-6283 GCA_049514195.1 Anaerolineales bacterium
GTAGTACGCATACCAAAACGATGGGACCGGATTGTTGAAATTGCTGCGGAACACAATTTCACCCTCCCGGCTAATCCGGATTCCAAGGCGCTGGAGGAGTTTCTTGTCAAAGAAAAAGCTGCGGACCCCTTGCGCTTCCCCGACTTGTCCTTGACTGTGATCAAGCTTTTGGGCTCTGGCGAATACGTTGCCGAGCTTCCGGATGGGGATGCCCCGGGCCACTTTGGCCTGGCGGTTAAGGACTATGGCCACTCCACCGCCCCCAACCGCCGCTATCCCGACTTGCTGACCGAGCGCTTGGTGAAAGCCGCTCTGGAAGGCCAGGCTGTGCCCTACACAAAGGGTGAATTGGACCTCCTGGCAACCCATTGCACCGAAGCCGAAGATGCGGCCAACAAGGTCGAACGTCAGGTCGAAAAATCTGCGGCTGCGCTGCTGCTCCAGTCCAGGCTCGGCGAGCAGTTCGATGCGATCGTCACAGGTGCTTCCGATAAAGGCACCTGGGTCCGGCTTTTGACAATTCCGGTTGAAGGGAAACTGGTCAGGGGGTTCGAGGGCCTGGATGTGGGTCACCGGGTCCGCGTACAATTAATATCCGTGGATGTTCAGCGCGGCTTCATTGATTTCAAAAGGATCAACTGATCAAATCAATAAAATTGCCGCTTGCGTGGTCGTCTTCAAAATTAAAAAAGCTGCGAAGTGCTTTGCGCCTTCCGCAGCCTTTTTTATTCCTTTCTAAATCCCGACATTGCTGAATGCTTCCAGGACCTTGGAAAGCAGGATCGTCAAGGTCGGATGGGTCACCTCGAAGTGGTCGAGCGCTTCTTCCAGGCGTCGGATGGTGGATGGGTGCACTGGTGCAATAACCTCCCCGGTCCGGTTGAGCAGCTTGTGAATGTCTGAATCGAGATGGAGCAGCAGTTCCTGGCCTTTTTCGTCAACGCTGTGGGTGTTCTGGATTTCAGCGTGCAGTTGTTCGATCAGCTTGCGCAGCTCCTGGTCTTCCATAGCAAAGCGCCTCCTTGGCGACTTAATCCTGTCAGGCCCATTTTACACCGTATTCAAGGATATTTGCCGTTGATTCCAGCTATATGTCTCGTTATTTCTAATTCTACCGAGTATAATGATAGATAATTATTATTTATACTGCGGCCTGCGTCTTGTAAAACAACAGGGTAGCACGCAACAGTCAACACTTACATTTCAAATGCAAAGAAAGGAGATCTTCCCATGCAAGGTAATTCGAAAGTCATCGAAATTTTAAACGCCCTACTCGCGGACGAGCTGACAGCCGTCAGTCAGTACATGGTCCACTCCGAGATGTGTGACAACTGGGGCTACGTTCGCCTGCACAAGGTGGTGGAGGGCCGGGCAAAGGATGAAATGAGGCATGCCGAAATGTTGATTGGTCGCATCCTCTTCCTGGAAGGCAAATCCACTGTCAGCAAGCTTAACCCCATCCACATCGGCAACGCTGTTGAAGACCAGCTAAACAACGATCACGAGTCTGAGGTTGGAGCAATCGCGAACTACAACGCCGCAATTCCACAAGCCGCGGAACTGGGCGATAACGGCACACGTGACCTGCTCACTTCCATCCTGAAGGACGAGGAAGGTCACATTGACTGGCTTGAGGCCCAGAAGGATCAGATCGCTCAGATGGGGATCCAGTTATATCTCTCGCTGCAAGTGAAAGAATAGCGCTGACGAAAAGCCATTTCTAGTGTAATAAAACTACGGGCCTTAACAAGGTGTAAATTGACACCCAAAACACCCTCTCATGCCTTTTGCAGAAGAGGGTGTTTATGATTCTTTTAAGAAATTGATCACGATTATAAAGGTTTCATCCGGTTAACTTCAGGGCTGATTATTTAATCATCGCTGTGCTGGCGGACATCTGCACGGCCTCCTCCGCCGTGACCTCCCGCCCCAGGCGGTCCGAGAGGTAAATGCCTTCTGAAATGAGCATGGTATTCAGGGCCAGTTCGGCGGTCGGCAGAAGTTCCACTCTGCCTTGAATGGCAGCAGCCCAATGCTGTTGGGCACTGTTATAGGCATCCGCATTTGTGCGCAGGTCGTGCGTCCGGCGGGCAAATGCCTCCAGGTCCACCGTTGTATCCAGGTCCAGGTCGCCGAGGCTCTGGAAAAAGCCGAACGGTTCCAGGCAAATGCCTACCAGGCTGCCAACCAGACTGCTGCCTCCCAGCCCTCCCAGGTGGATCGCCCAGGCTTCGATCACGTCGAGGGTCAGGCCGCCCTCCAACTTGACGAAGCCAAGCCCAAGCTCTTCTACATTGTAGCCGCTAGCCTTTTCACGGGTCGGATCCATGCCGGTTTCCTGGTAAATTTTTCCAGAGACGCGCAGGACTTTTGGGTTGCCAAGCAGGTAGAGCAGGCTGGTGATATGGTAAACGCCCATGTCGTAGAGCGCCCCACCGCTGGCCACTTCCTTCTGGACAAAGGCCGGACTGCCATAGCCGTCCACATACGGGCGGCCGCGCCGGCGATGCCCGACCGAGCGGGCATGGTAAAGTTTACCGAGGCTGCCCTGGTCGATCAGGAATTTGGCAGCCTTGTTCTCATTCGAGAAGAGGGTATTGAGCTGGATGGAGAGTTTCAGTCCCATGGCTTGGGCAGTCTGGTACATCCTTTCGGCGTCCCGGTAGGAGCCTGCCATCGGCTTTTCACAGTAAACGTGTTTCCCAGCCTCCAGCGCGGCCACGCTGACCGGCATGTGCAGGTTGTTGTGTAGACACACATCCACCGCCTGGATATCCGGGCGGGCAAGCAGCTCGTGGAAGTCGGCGTAGACGTCAGGAACGCCGTAGCGGTCTTTGACGCTTTGGGCATGTGCCAGGTCGAGGTCGGCAATGGCGACCACTTCAACTTCCGGGATGCGCCGATAGTTTTCCAGGTGAACCTGCCCAATCTGGCCCACTCCGATCACGCCAATGCGTAGTTTTTGGTCCATGCTGCGCTCCTTCTACAAGAGATATTTTTTAGGAAACTAACCATAGTGGAGGAGGATATTATGATAACAGATGGCCGTGGCTTTCAGTTTCTGGTGCCGGAGCTATAGGAGGGTGTTCAGAACCTTGTTGAGGCCCTCGGCGATCTCCTCCACTGCCGTGGCGTCCAGTTCCGGGCTGATATCAATATGGATGGCCCGGCCCAACCAATCGAGGGTCTGGGGGCACATGCCGGTGGCATACTCGATCTTGCGTGGATGGTTTCTCCACGGTCCGCCGCGGGCAGACCAGGTGCGCTGGTTCAGGATGGGCGCCCAGTGGGCATAAACATGGTAGTCCACTTCCTCCGGGGAATACATCACGAAGTTATCCACTCCCTCAGCCCGCAACGCTTCCGAAACAGGTTTTGCCAATCCGGTCTCGGGCACAAAAAAGATCAGCGCAATGGCCGCCTCGCCCTGCGGATCGTTGAGGGTTCGGAAGCGGATGCCCTTGTGCCGGGCCACATCCACCAGGCTTTCCTTGATGACCTGCTTGTGCAGGCGCATGTCGGCCAGCAAAGTTTCCAGGCGACCAAGCTGGACCAATGCGACCGCACCGAGCAGCTCGGGCATGCGGAAGTTGATGCCAGGCAGGATCTGGTCAGCCGGGATGTGGTTGCGGATGCCGCCGGCCACGTCCTGGTACATCTGGACCCTTTGATATGTTTTCAAGTCGTCGGTCAGGAGCATACCGCCTTCGCCGCTGGTCAGGATCTTATTGTATTGCAGGCTAAAAGCGCCCGCATCGCCGATCGTCCCCAGCCGGCGGCCATAATAGCTGGCACCGTCTGCCTGGGCAACGTCTTCAAGCACAACCAGATCATGCGCCCGGGCGATTGCCATCAACTCATCCATCCGACAGGGCGCACCGCACATATGCACTGGCATGAGGGCACGGGTATACGGAGTGATCCTCCGTTCCACATCCGCCGGGTCGAGGCTGAGCGAGTCGTCCACTTCTGCCAGGACCGGCACCGCCCCAACCGCCACAACCGCCGAGGCCGAGGCGATCCAGGTGTAGGCGGGGAGGATGACTTCGTAGCCAGGTCCGATTCCCAAGCCGGCCAGTCCGCACATCAGGGCGGCGCAGCCGGAAGTGACCGCCATGCCGTAACGACTGCCCATGAATTTACTGAATTCCTGTTCCAACTGCTCCACTTTCGAAGGCCCTTCCAAGGGGCCATAGTAACGGAACAGGCGTTTCGTGCGGATGACCTCCAGAACGGCGTGCTCCTCGGCGAGGCCAAGGCGCATGCCGCCAGGATACATTTTGGGCAGCGGCCGGCTAACAGCCGGCTTTCCACCCCGAATGGCAAGAGGTTCACGGATATTCATAGTCAGATAGCTCCTGGATTGAAACTAATATAAGTATTTTTCGGATTCTTCCGAAACAAGGGAGCGCGGAAAGAAAATGTCAAAGCATTCAAAATATATTATCACTTTTTCCTCCCCAGGGAAGAATATGACATTTATCACTTGAAAGCAGCCATAAAAGGCCCTAATATATGATTGATAATGATTGATTTAGATTGAATATGAGCGATTATGGAAACTAATTTTGTTTCAGGCACTGACCGTCAACTGCAGATCCTGCAACTGCTGGAGCGCCGGCAGCGCATCAGCGTGGCGGAACTTTGTGACCGGTTCGAGATCAGCGAGGCGACCGCTCGGCGTGACTTGGAAAACCTGGCCAGCCAGGGCAAGCTCCAGCGCGTGCATGGCGGAGCGATTGTTTTGACACAAGTCCCACCCGAACATCCAATCCTGCAGCGCCAGAAAGAACAGGCGGACGAAAAGATGCGCATTGGACAGGCCGCTGCCGCGCTGGTGCAGGCCGGGGAGACGATCTTCCTGGGCTCGGGGACAACCGTACTCGAAGTCGCCCGCCTTCTGCGTGGTCGGCAAAATCTGACGGTACTCACCAATTCCCTGCCGGTGGTGAATGCCCTGGCGGGCGCCGAGGGAATCACGGTGATCTGCCTAGGCGGGATGCTGCGCGCGAGCGAACTCTCCTTCATCGGTCATATCACCGAGCAGGCCCTGGCCGAGGTTCGCGCCGACAAGGTCTTCATGGGCACACGCGCCATTAGCCTGGAGTACGGTCTGACCCACGAATACCTACCCGAAACCATGACCGACCGCCTCATCCTAAAAGCCGGCAAAGAGATCATCGTGCTGGCCGACCACACCAAGTTTGGCCGCGCTGCCACGGTCCGCCTGGCCCCGCTTGAGAGTATTCATACCATAGTCACGGACGCAGGAACCCCACAGGATTTCATTGACGCTGTCCAGAAGCGCGGCATTCACATTGTGCTCTCTTAAAACTTATACCTTTGTGAACCTTTGTGTTCTTCGTGTTTAGGAAATCCTATGGAACTTGAAAACTTCCGTCCGGAATCCAAACTAGTCACCAAAACCACCCTCATTGAGAAGCCGCGCTTCCCGGCCTTCGACGCCCATAACCACCTTGGAGAGGCATTCGGCGGCGGCTGGGACCGCAAGCCCCTATCCGAATTGCTCGACCTGCTCGACCAGGCCGGAGTCGTGCGGTACGTGGACTTGGATGGGGGCTGGGGTGAGCACCTGCTGAATGCCCACCTCGATCATTTCAAACAACCCGCCCCGCAGCGCTTCCTGATCTTTGGCGGGGTGGACTGGTCACAATGGCAGGAAAAAGGCGATGCGTTCCCCGAGTGGGCAGCCGGACGGCTGCGAATCCAGAAGGAACGCGGCGCAGAAGGTGTGAAGATCTGGAAGAACCTCGGCTTGCAAGTGTGCGATCAAAATAATCAGCTCGTCAATGTGGACGACCTGCGCCTGGCCCCGCTCTGGGAGACCGCTGGGGAATTGGGCCTGCCGGTGGTCATTCATGTGACCGACCCGGTGGCCTTCTTTGATCCGGTCGATGAGACCAACGAACGCTGGGAGGAGCTCGCCAACCATCCGGATTGGGTCTTTACCAGCCCACCCTTCCCGCTTTTCCTGCACATCTTGGGCGGCTTGGCGAACCTGGTGAGTCGTCATCCCCAGACGAACTTCATCGGGGCACACGTCGGCTGTTACGCTGAGAACCTGAGTTGGGTGGGGGCGCTGCTGGCGCGCTGCCCAAACTTCTTCGTGGATATCTCCGCCCGCATCGGCGAATTGGGCCGCCAGCCCTATACCGCTCGGCGCTTTTTCCTCCAATACGCCGACCGGATCCTGTTCGGCTCGGATATGGGGCCTGACCCGGATGCATACCGGATCATTTACCGCTTCCTGGAAACTGATGAC
>JBEKVG010000167.1:0-6632 GCA_049514195.1 Anaerolineales bacterium
CGAACTGGCTGGTTACTCATTGGCAGGACCAGGTTTCGCACACCCCAAGCCTGGCAAAAGCGTTGTGTTACCTCGTTGAGCAATTGCCCCTCATTCAGGTGGCGTGTCCGCTCGAGATGGGTCGCCAAATCCTTATCGCCGATATGGAACCAACCTGGACCACCAAGTTTCTGAACATTCTCCAAAACCTGGAAGGTTTCACCGCGACGCCCCCACCCGGTTTCGAGATTTGCCAACCCGGCCAGCGTGTAGCAGACGGTATCCACATCGGGACAGATGTAAAGGCCAAAGTGCTCAAAATCATCGCCCGTGTTTACAATAATTGTTAAATCTTCGGGGGGGAGGAGCTGGGCGAGTCCATCGACCAGTTTTGCGGCTCCAACACCACCTGCCAGTGCGACGATTTTCATAAGTATCGTGTCACTTCCTGCAACGATATTCTTATTGGCATTTCAGGGGTTTCGGCTGGGTAGCCGAGAAATACCATACCTTGAGGTTCCCAATTAGAAGCCAGTCCTAAGGCTCGGCGGGTTTCATCAGGAGCAAAAAGTGGCCAACAGATCCAGGTGCCGCCTAAACCTTCGGCGTGGGCGGCCAGTAACAGTTGCAGACCTGCTAGTGCCACAGATTGCACACCCATCAGCGCTTCAGCCCGTTCCCTGACAGCGTCAGGCTGCGGTTTGATCATTGTCCTGTCGCGGCAAAGAATAACAATAACGGGCGCCTCCCCAGCGCGACGAATTGTCTGCCCAACCCGCGCCTGAATGTCGGCTTCGGGAAAACCATCGGTCGTCATATCCTGCTGGAACTTGCCTGCGATGGCTTCAGCCAAATCCAGTTTGGTTTCATTGCTGGTAAGGACAACGAAGCGCCAGGGTTGCAGATTGTGTGCGGAGGGAGCGCAGATGGCTGTTTCCAGGATGCGCTGGACAATTTCGCCAGGTACGTGGTCTGGTTTGAAGTGGCGGATGGATCGCCTGGAGCGTAAGAATGCATGGAGATCGTCATTCATTGTTGAACCAGACGGGAGTGACCTGAGGTGAGCCATCTGACATAAGCTTTGCCAGTATGACGAAGGCGTGTGTTTTGTCTATAAATAAATCGCTGTGGGATTCGGGAATGGTATTCATGGTATACCTTCAGAGATGGTTGGCCGCCGAACCAAAAGCGCTCGCATACTTTGCGAGTTTTGGAAATTAAGAATTATTTGCATCTCATTTTCGGTACATCCAAGCAGGATTTTTATCTCGACATCATGCTTAACCATGTCAATGGTCAAAATAACGGCGGATAGGTCGTGGGCTCTGGAGGTACCTAGCCAGAAATCCACCCCTCCGCCATCAATTGAATTGGTCCCTTCCAGATAACCATAATCCAGTGGGTAAACGATATCCGGGTAACGCGGATGCCGGGAGTTCCTAGGGCGGTCAATTATCACGGGACAGGCAGCGACCAATTGATCCAGGTAAGCCCAAAAGGATGCGGATGGGGACAAACCTTTTCCTTCAAGATCCAAAGCCATACCTGTCTGTTTTGAGCGGCTGATCCTTGGCCTGAACGATAAAAACAATAATGTTGGTGTATATATCCCAAACGTACATTTTATCGAAAGAGGTCTTGTTTTTTAGGCCGGACTAATTCGTGTATGGAACCCTCGCGCAAGGGGTAGGGGAAGCCGCGCACATGGACAACTGGAGTCCCTTCGGCGGCCTCGCCCATCACAAGCGATGCAGCCGCAGCCAGTTCATCGGCCGCCGCAACTACCGTGATCTTCAACCTGTAACCAAATAAGTCCTTCCAACCACGCTTGTCCACCAGACCGGGCAGGCCGGAGATTCCAATGGCTGTACCGATTGTACCCAACCGCCAGGCGCGTCCATGCGAATCAATGATCATGACACCCAGACGGTTCCCTGTAGCGATCTTTATTTTACGGCGAATCTCGAGGGCAGAACGGTCGGGATTTTCAGGCAGAAGAAGTACCCAATCGGTCGGATTGCCATCTTTTCCCATGACGTTTGAGTGGTCAATCCCGGCGGAGGCGCAGACAAACCCGAGACGATGTTCCACGATAATGGTGCCCGGGCGGACACGGAGTACCTCCCGGCTTTCTTGTAGGATGAGTTCAACCAGACGCGGATCTTTTTCACTGCGCTTGGCCAATTCCTCCGCCTCTTTTGTTGGAGAGACGGTGGTAAGGTTTACCAGGCGGCCCTCAGCCTTCGAAACGATCTTCTGCGCCAGTACCAGAATATCACCATCTTCCGGTGTGATGCGGGCAGTCTGCAAGGAAGCAAGCAGAATCTCGGCCAGGTCATCACCGGGCTGGATGAGAGGGATTTTGGGAAGAGGAGTAAAGGTGAGGGGCATAGACGATTAAGGATTACGCAGGGTATCTATAGAAGTAATTATAACGCATCGGACTTCCCGACTGAGCCAAATCGGGATGAGCGGGGATAATATTCGTTCCGCGGAACGAAGAGGAACGAATAATGCCCGGCAAGGTTTTTTGGGAGGGGATTGAACCTGAGGAACAAAGGAGGAACAATTCCAGGAAGGGAGAGCAGAGGGCGGGCAACAGAGAGCTGAGAGCAGCAAGCTGAAAACCCCCAAAGGGCGTGGGCAGGCAGGTGGTACGGGAAGGGGCAGGATATTCAGCATGGCGGGTACGTTTCCAAATGGAATGCGATGCTGAATATTAGCACAAACGTTCTTATTTGGGAAGGGAGGCTTTGGAAAGCACGCCAATCTTTTTGATGATCTCGAATTTGATTTCGGACATGGTTTTCCTCACACCTCATACACCTTCAACACCTCATCCCCGTAATGATTGATCACCTTGACCGCAAACTTGCCAGTCTTGGGTAGGTCAAAGGGATAGGAGGTGGTCGAATACAGCGCCGCCCAGGCGGACTCATCGATCTCGGCCCGCAAGGCGCGCTGGAGCTTTTCGTAGGGCTGGTCGGCACCGGTGAAGTAGGCATGCCGGACGATGAAGATTTCCTCGTTATAGTCCGTGTCGATGAACCAGCAGGCGATAATAATTATTTGGGTCATTGGGGAGTAAAACGCGCAGTCGGTCACGGATGGTGATACCAGGGGTGACGATCAGGAAGGTATCGGAAAAACGCGCATCCTGTGGGTTGGCCAACTTGTTTAATGCCTGCCAGGGGATTAGCATGTTCATCACCAGCGTCTTTCCGACGCAGGTAGCCATCTTTATGGCAATGCGGAAGAGCAGAGGATTTGAGCGGGCATTCTCCTCCCTTAAGCAGTTTTCTATCCACGCTTCGCCGTACTTCCCGGCCACTTCTGTTATCCAGATGGCCGTCTCCAGCGCTTCGATCTGGCAGAAGAACAATTTGTGCTCGCGCTCAGGGCGTTTCCAATAATCCAACAAGCGGGCGGTCGTTTTAGTGATGCCGATATTTCCTCCCTTACGCCACTTTGATACCCCTTCGCGAATCGAATTGATCAGGCGATTCTCTTCAACCCTGTCGGCGGTCCATTGGGTTTCAAATGATAACTGTTTGGGGCTTTTCTTCTTTGGTCGGGGAATGGGGATGAAGTACTGGCTGATGCGGCGGCCTTCGACGATCTCGTCGGTAATTCCTTCCTCCGTGAATTTGAAGTGCCTGCGAGGTTCCTCGAAGGGGGAATTTAGAATGGGATTTTCGATTACAACTTGTTTCATTACGCCAACCCGTGTTTTGAAGAAAGACCAAACCCATTATTTTTTTGAATTGCAGCGCCTACGCTACAACATGTTCGACCGATAAATCTTATAGATAAATTGAATAAAAGATGTACAATTCAGGCATGGCCAAACGTAAATTTGAACTCACAGAACAAGAACGGACAAAACTATTTCAAGCCTATGAACTTTGTAAAGACGGGTCTACTCGCACTCGTTACCAGGCTGTCAAGTTATACGGCGAAGGTTATCTTGAAAAGGAGATTGAACAGATCACCGGTTGCAGTCGCTCCAGTCTAATGGACTGGTGCCGCTCTTTTCGAGAAGACCCTTCGCAAGGGCTGGTTGACAAGCGAGCGGGTGGTAACAGTGCCAAGTTGACCAAGCTTCAGATTGAAGATTTGTCTGCGCGTCTGCACCAGTATACGCCCAGAGACCTATTTGGATCTGAAACGCACTCGGCAGACGGACAATTTTGGACAGTGGAAGATTTTCATCGAACAGTCCTGAAGTGGTACGGCGTCAATTATCGTAGCCGCAGTTCCTGTTTACGCCTGCTGGCGGTGTGTAAGTTCAGTTACCAGAAGACGGAGAAGGTTTTCAAGCCTCGCAGCCAGGTGAAGGTGGCCGACTTCGAAGAACAGCTCGAAAAAAAATGATTGACACCGCACAAGAGGCTCCTAACACCGTTTTTTTGGCCGAAGATGAAGCCGGGTTGTATCTGCAAGCCACCAACTCCTATGTTTTTGCGCCAGTTGGGCAAACGCCTATCGTTCGGGTGGATGCAGGACGAACACAGACACACTTTTATGGTACTCTCAACCTGTTGACTGGCAAAGAAATCGTCCTGCGTTCAGAGATCATGAATGCTGAAGTCTCGGCCCAATATTTGCAGATGCTCCTGGATGCAGTTCCAACTCTTCCAATTTTACTCTTCTGGGATCGTGCGCCCTGGCATCGCGGCAAACTCATAGAGAAACTGTTAGCAGAGAACCCACGCTTGCAGCTCGTCCGTTTTCCGGCAGCCAGTCCAGATCTGAACCCTCAGGAGCATGTTTGGAAAGCTACCAGAAAAGCGGTCAGCCATAATCATATTGAGCCACGTTTTGCTGAATTAGCCAAGCGCTTTGAGAAGCATCTGACCTCTACTGCATTCAAATCCACATTCTTGGATCGCTATGGCTACACAACCATTTGTCCGATGTTTATTTGAGTTATCTATTAGAAATCCGCCCATTAAACGATATCCTTAAGGAATTACTTGTCCTTTAATCACAATTATACAACGTAATTATCGACACTTGTCCGCTCTTAGCGTATCCCTGTTATTTTAATCCCGGCGTTCATTGCGCCATATTGCTTGTTGATATTGATCAGCACACTGGTCAGCCCTTCAACGACGACTGAATTCTCAATAGGTCCGGCATCCCAACCTGTGAGACCGGCTGCATTGACAAGTTTCAGAGTCTCGGTACGCGCCTCTTTGCTCGTGCCAGTCACCAACACATCACATTCGATTGATTCTTCACGCAGGAGACGTTCATAAGAGATGTTTTGAAAAGCGGAGGTTACCTGTACATTATTGCCAAGAAGCAGGTGGGCCTCCTGGGCAGCACTTCCGGCAGGTGGCATTTGCACCTTCGTCATCTTAGGTGGGGCGAGAGGAACAGTCACATCCACCAGGATCTTGCCTTGTAGAGCTTCTTTTAGGTTCTCCAGCATGAGGCGATGGGCAGCGTATGGAACAGTCAACACCACGATATCCGCCGTCTCGGCTGCTTTGAGGTTGGTTGTCCCCTCGACAAAAGCTTTGCCTCCGAGCAGATCCTGGATCTTAAGCGCCATCGCCATGGCCTTCTCAGTTGATCGCGAGCCGATCAGGATGCGATAGCCGGCCTTCGCCCAACGCAAGGCCAGACCTTTTCCCTCTTTACCGGTACCCCCGAGAACAGCGATGATTTTTAAATTGGGAGAAGCGATCATCTTGGATTGTCTAGTGGTCAACTTGCGTAAAGGATACGCCCGCAAGATGGGCAGAGCATAATGTGATCTGATGCGTGTGCGGATTGTACCTGTGCAAGACTAAGAGTGGTACCACAAGCCCCACAAGAGTTTTCAGCAATCACCGCGACCGCAACCCCACGCCGCTGCTGCCGCAATTGAACGTAAAGGCCGAGCTCTGCTGTCGGAATGGCTCCGGAAACCGCATTGCGCTCGAGAAGAAATCTTTCGAGCTCGTTTTTAATCATCTCCTGTTCGTGGTGCAAGCCTTTGTTGAGTTCAACTCGACTATCTAGGGCAGCGCTTACTTTCGCATGAGCAAACTGCTGTTCTGCTTCGGATGTTTCGGATTCCTGCATAGCATCGATTTGACGGTCTTCCAGAGTGACCAGATGGCGCTTCAGAGCGAACACGTCGTTTTGCAGGTCCTGCAATTCCTTCGGACTATGGGATTTCTCTCCATAGAGGCTAGATTGGGTTTGTTCGATCTTGATAATTTGGCTCTGGACATCCCTCTCGGCTTGTTTTAGAGCTTGTTCAGCGGATAAGCAACGCGCATTGGCTGGGCGATCCATTTGGCTGTCGATTTGCTGGAGACGGTACAGATTCAACGTCTGGCTCATGCCATCATTATATACTGAATATACTGATTACTGTCTGTGCAAGAAGTAAATTGACATTAGAAACAGAAACCGCTTTACCAAAAAGGCGGAAACCAGTTTATTGAGATGATAAGTTGAAGTAATTGTAAACGGCACGGGAGAGTTCGTCATACATGGGCGAAACAGTGGACCAGTTTCCTCCACCTGGGTTATAGACGTATATTGTGAGGATATAGTTGCCGCCGGGTGTGTATACGATACCCGCATCACTATATTGCGTCAGATTAATATCCCATCCATGTTTGTGAGCTACGATGGTACCTTCTGGCACACCT
>JBEKVG010000168.1:0-6260 GCA_049514195.1 Anaerolineales bacterium
CGCCGGTACGGATTTCACCCGGCTGCGGAAAATCCAAAGCCAAACCTTCCTGGTTGAGAAGGGTTTCCATGTTGATATTATTGTTGGTTGTATTATTGTGGTCAGTGGGCAGATTACTCTCGGGCACAGCCCCCTGCCCGAGTAGGGCGTCATTTTGTTCCATAATATTAGGAGACTCCGATGGACAAGATAAGGGGATTATACAAGTGAATGGGTAAGTTGGCAACCCTTATCCAAATTTAATCTTAATTAAGGAGCTTTCTTTTTTTGAGGCCAGCTGCTGCCCAGGATTACACCAACCAGCACAATAATGACGATGACAACGGCAATAGAAATAATGCCGGTCGTATCCGCAGCCTTCGGAATAGGGGTCGGAGTAGGCGTCGGTTCCAGCGTTGGGGTGGCAGTGGCTGTCGGCGTGAAAGTGGCTGTCGGCGTGACAGTGGCTGTCGGCGTGGCGGTGGCTGTTGCTGTAGCCGTGGCTGTGAGGGTGGCAGTAGTTGTTAGTGTGGCGGTATAGGAGGCCGCGCTGGCATGGTCGACGGTGTGCAAAGTCCCAGCCAGCATGATCACGGCAATCAGTCCCAGAATTAATTGGATCAGCGAACGTGGGAAAAGGACAGGTTTCATGTGCTTCCAAGTATATCAGAATCCTGGCTTCCCATGCGCCAGACACAACAACTGTGTAACAAATTTCCAATGAAAATGCCTTATATTTCCTTTCCCCCTGCCAACTTCCCGCCTTCGGGAAGAGAGTGTAATTTCGAATAAATGGGGCGAGCCCCATTTATTCGGTCTTTAATTTGGCGGAGAGGGCGGGATTCGAACCCGCGAACCTTTGTGGGTTACACGCTTTCCAAGCGTGCGCGCTAAGCCAGCTACGCGACCTCTCCCTTTGAGCGGGGCGAATTATACCAGAGATTCTTCGGCACGTTTCGCCAACGGCTCAGCCAGAATAAATTGTTTCCCATTGCCATTTGTCTTACAGCTTACGGGTCCGATTTTCTTTTTCTGGAAAGGGGAGATATCGCGGGCCGGCAGGAGTCCCCAGCGGCTCGCGCCCAGGTACAGGATTTCGAGAATCAGGTCTTCATAGGGAATACCCTCGGAGGCCGCCTGTATGCACAGGTCACTGTAACCAGGTGTCAGGCCGGGCAGGGTGTTGATTTCAATCAGGCGCGGCTGGCCCTCGACGTCCAGGCGTATGTCAGTTCGGGAGATATCCAAGGCGCCCAGAACGACATGCGCCCGGTAGGCCAGACGGTGAAGCTTCCTGGTCAATTCGGGTTCAACTGGGGCGGGGCACAGGTAGTTGGGTGCACCTTCTGAACCGACTGACTGGGCCTTGGCTGCGATACCATAGACTCCAGGCGTGACCGAACGTGAACTATCCAGTTCAAGCACTGGCAAGCGATGGAAACCGTCTTTGTCATACCATTCCGGATGACGCGAGTAGAGGATGGTATCGTAACGGCCCATGATCCCCACCGTGAACTCGCGCCCCGGTAAAAAGGCCTCCACCAGCGCGGGTTGGTGGTACATGTGAATGACGTAATCGGCCCGCTCGCGCAGTTCGGCTTCGGTGTTAACGATGGCCTTGGCATCCACGCCCATCCCGGTACCCTCACGGGCCGGCTTTACGAAAAGCGGGAAGCGCATTTCAGGGCGCAGGGGCTCGTCGCCAAAGGTAAACTCCTGGAATGGCGCCACGGGCAGGCTGCGATCACGCCAAAGACGCTTTGTCAACGTCTTGTCCAGCGAAATAGCATTGGTCAGGACGCGGCTTCCGGTATAGGGGATCTTGAGCAATTCCAGCAGGGCTGGTGTTTGGGCTTCGCGCGCATCCCCCCCCAGCCCTTCGGCAATGTTGAAGCAAATATCTGGCTTGATTTCCTTTAAAGCAAAGGGCAGTTTGGCATCGGCCTGAATGAAGAAGGTCTGATGGCCATCAGTCTCGATGGCTGCCCGGATGGTATCTATGGTTTCTATATAATCGTAATCCGCGCCGGCGTCTGGCGGCACATCCGGCGGGAGAGGTTTATCGTGCTCCTTGATGTTGGCAAGCACAGCCACCCGCCACGGACGCGCTGGGCGCGGCAGATAACTGGGAGGCTTTTCGTTGTCCTTATCTTGATCTTGCATCGGGATGGTCATTTTTCTTACCTCGTTTAAAGATTTTTCAAGTTAGTAGTATACGATAATATACGGAAATATCAAGAGTGGATGATACATTTTAAGCTTTCTATAACCTGACACCACCATTGCGCAGCCAACGATCCAGCTCCCCCAGCTCCACCCGGCTGGTGAGATCCAGGCTGAGCGGCGTCACGGACACCTCGTGCTGGACACGCAGGGCGTAGACATCGCTGCCTTGGAATTTCTCATCCAGGCTGGCTGCTTCCGCATAGTCCACCGATCCGGGTTCTTCCCATGATCGCCGTTCATGGAGAACCGGCACGTAATAACGCTGGCGGGCCATCCGGGTTACCTGCCAGGGCGTCTTTTTTGTGGCCCGCGCCGGCACGTCTACTTTGAGTACATCCACATCCGGCGGAAAGTGCCTTTCCAAAATCAGGTTGGCGAACAGGGCTGTGAACCAGGCTGCCGCGCTGAAATCGATATCCGTGGAATACGACATATGGTGCTCCCGGCCGGTCTCTAGCGACATGGCCAGGGCCGGGATGCCGTGCGAAGCCGCCTCCAGCGCCGCCCCAACCGTCCCGGAGATGGTGACGCCGGTGCCCACATTCTCGCCGTAATTGATACCCGAGACGACCAGATCCGGAGGCTGCGGCATGATCTCCATAATGCCATGCAGGACAGCTTGCGCCGGACTCCCCCCTACCGCATGAACGGTCCAGTCCCGGCCGCAAACGCGCATGATCTTCTTCCGGATGGTACCATCCGAGTTGGACGGCAGGCTGCGGCCCATTCCAGAGGATTGCCGCTGTGGTGCGGCCACAGTGACAAAGCCAAGATCGGACAGCCTCTCGGCAGCCGCCCACAGGCCTGGCGATTGGATCCCGTCATCATTGGTAAGTAAAATTTGGCACTTCCCCATGGTACCTCCTGAAAAGGAAGGAAGCGGGAGTTCCCGCTTCCTATGGCGCCCCTTGCGCGATTCGAACGCGCGGCCTTTTGGTCCGCAACCAAACGCTCTGATCCGCTGAGCTAAAGGGGCATCGGATTAAGCGCAAGAATTCTACTCGAGAATCATGAGCCGGTCAAGCTTCGTTCCCTCGCTCTTCCGGATGTGCACTCCTTCGTGGGTGCTATTATTTTTCCTTTGAAAACGTGATGGCATTGACGCCATCAGCACCATAGATCACCAATGTGTTGCCTTGTACCTGGTAACGTACCATGTCGTTCATCACCTTTAGCGCCAACCTTTCCTGATCCATCTGCGGTCCGAGGCAAGCCATCATGGTGGATATTATCTGGCTAAAAATGACGTTTCCACCTTTCATTACGTAATTGCCCGAAAAGCTATTGCAGCCGAGGTTGCCGTCGACTTCTCCAGCCGCGTTAAATTCCAGGCTCGTTTCGATGCCTACTGCAGCCGGCGTTTGCTTTCCAACGGGACCGTACGAAATCAGTTTCCAGGAGGTTCCTTTCAAACCAGCCAAACTTCCCTGGGAGGCACAACCCAATAATATTAATCCGGTAGCAAGTAAAAGAGTTAGAATTGTCAAAGATTTCTTGTTCATTCAGGGTTCCTTTCCAATTTTTTCTGCCTGCTGGTAAGGACGGTTTTTCGATAGAAAAGTTCCAATGGTTGAGAAATAAAACATGGGAAAGAGCAGGTGTTCAAGCAATGATAGCATATAAAAAAGTCCCCGGCACTTTATTTTGTCGAGGACTGATGGTCTATTAAGACAGAATGGATCGCCATTAAGGTAAACGACTGAGCACCACTTTCGCCAGGTCAATCAGCGTCTGCGTGGGCGAGTCCCCTTTCTGGGTGGAGGCGCTCAGGGTGACGTTTACATTCCCTTTCATTATGGAAAGGTTGTTGCCTGCACCACTGACCCAGTAAGCCGTATCTCCCAATCCCGGGACATCCACCGGTGTGGCGTTATAGGCAGCCTGTGCCTGCGGTACTGCCTGCACTTGCGCACCTGTACCTGCGGTACCCTGGACTGGCCGCCAGGGCAGGCTGGCGCAGGCAGGTACAAGTGGCGCAGGCAGGCACAGGCGCACATG
The DNA here is from genome assembly GCA_049514195.1 of Anaerolineales bacterium. GTDB lineage: Bacteria > Chloroflexota > Anaerolineae > Anaerolineales > Villigracilaceae > UBA877. The sequence continues at coordinate 4,204 of JBEKVG010000168.1, forward strand.
CCGGAGTGTCTGTTTTAATTGCGGGCGGGCGGAAACCGTTATCGCCCGCCACCTATGCCTACCCTGCCCTATTCAGGCCAGCATCCTGCAAGAACCGCAGGACAGGCAGGCTGGTGCAGGCAGAAAGGAGAATTGCGGGTGGGAAGGGGGCAGAAGCGAAGTTGAAAGCCTAGAATTTAAGAACATTCGAATTTTGATGTAACTTATTGAATGACGAGGGTTGTTATGCTACAATGACAATGATGTTGTTGAGGGGATGCACTCCGTTAGGGCTTACCTTGCTACTTCATTGAACCCTCTTCATTTTGGCGGTGGATTAGACATTGCGATCCCATGGACTAACCAATCGGCTTGTTCTATTCGGCGGTGAACACCGAAAAGAAGGCAATATGTCTGCAAAAAAATCTTTCTCGTGGTACATGATAAGAACAACCAAATGCTTGGGAAGCGGTCTGCTTACGCTCATCGCTATCATACTGCTGATCAGCACGGTGGCATGCGGACAGGCCGCGGCCAAACCCACCGCGACACCTGCGGCCACGCTGCAACCGGGAGACACTACACGAACCCTGACAGTGGGCGGTCTGGAGCGGACATACATTCTCCACATCCCACCCGGCTTGGGCAGCCTGCGCTCCGCACCCGTGGTATTTGTATTTCATGGTTTGAATGATTTCGCAACATCTATTCAGGCGATGACTGGCTTCAATGATATCGCTGACAAGAATGGCTTCCTCGTCGTCTATCCGTACGGAAGCGGCCCCAGTCAAGCACCCTCTTGGAACGCCGGGGGCTGCTGTGGTTATGCTGTAGAAAACAACATGGACGAGAAAGAATTCGTACGCCAGATGCTCTCAGACCTGGGGACGATCATACGAGTGGATCCCAAACGCATTTACGCCACGGGATACGACAATGGGGCAATGCTTGTGTATCGACTCGCCTGCGAGATGTCCAATACGTTCGCAGCCATTGCGCCCGTATCAGGATGGCTTCTCACCGACCCATGCCAGCCGCAGCAGCCGGTTTCCGTGGTCCATGTGCATGGATTAGACGACAAATATACCGGTGGCGCTGGAGCGATAATTTATGGTGAGAAACCCAACCTCGTAGTGCCGTCAGTGGAGCAAGGCATCGCCACCTGGGCGCAGTTAGATGGCTGTAAAGGGGTTGCGCAAGTGGAAAAGCAGGGGACGGTGACGCATACCATCTATGCTTCCTGCCAGGCTGGTACGGCGGTTGAACTGTATGCCATAAAGGGCTGGGGTCACGCATGGCCACCACCTTTAGCACTCCCAACCATTTCTTCTCCAATGATCTGGAATTTCTTCAAGGCCCACCCGAAACCATAGGTAGTTTCTCGTGGAATAACTCTAATTAAGAGGGGATGCCATTATATGTTATCATGGGTAGTATCTGTTCCCGTGTTTTAACTCGAAGGTGAACCTATTCAATACATTCCATATCTTTCCACCCTGGTTGCGTTCGTTTTTGCAATTGCTGTCTTCCGCCGCTATCTGCGCCGACATGGCCCATATCTATTAATCTGGACTATCGGCCTGCTCTGGTTTGGTCTGGGAACGTTGAGCGAAATTATCCTCGGTTTGACTTTTAGTGGCCTGGTCTTGAAATTATGGTATCTTTCCGGCGCCATGCTTACCGCCGCCTGGCTGGGCCAGGGTACCTTGTACTTGCTTGTCCGCCGCCGATGGATCACCTGGACGCTGACCGGATTGCTGGTAGCTGTCAGTGTGCTCGCAGTTGTCCTGCTGCTGTTGGCATCATTGACTCCGGCTGCCTCTTCATATCGGATCGGCCAACCGATCTCAGCCCAATACCAGAATATTCTGACCCGCAATGACCTGATCATCGTCCTGACGATCCTACTTAATATTTACGGCACGCTGCTGCTGGTCGGCGGTGCCATTTACTCGGCCTACATCTTCTGGCGAAAGCATGTGCTATTCAATCGCATGGTCGGTAATATCCTGATCGCGGTTGGAGCGTTCGCACCTGCCATGGGCGGGTCATTTATCAAGATAGGTCTGCCTGACTGG
>JBEKVG010000169.1:0-6251 GCA_049514195.1 Anaerolineales bacterium
ACAGTGAGCCGCCAGTTGGGCCATTGGTTGTTAAAATGCGGACGGCATCTATCACAGTCAATTGGGGCCGGATCAGGATATTGAGATCAGCGATACACTGCACCAGATTGATATGGAGTGCCGAACGATCCTGGATCGCACCCATGAGATTCTTCATCCCCATTGATAACCTGGCCAAGCTGGTGTGCTGTTTGGCAATCGGCACATTGATCAAGACATCCGTTTTCTGGATGTCATCATAAATGGCAGTCTTTTTCAGCACGACGGCATTCGGAATGCTGGTTTGGACATATTTGTAGGGAAGCATATAGGCCATTTCACCCCCGGCCGCCTCGACCTGTTCCTTGATGCCACTCATTTCATACGCCTGCTGCTGCGTGCCATCGAAAGGATTGTCCATCACCTTTACGCTGGCTGCTCCAGTTTCGAAGCACAACTTAACCAATGCTCCCACCACCCAGGGATTGGTGGTGGCGGCATACTCATAGGTGCGATAATCCACGCAGATATTGGGCTTGATGATAACGTTTGCCCCTTTGGGTACAAATTTCTGCATGCCCCCCAGGGCTGTAATGGTGCGCCGCACTAGATCTTCCGGTTCGCCGATACGTGTCACGACCAGATCCGGCAGGATGAGTGGGGTGCTGGTGGGCGTGGGGGATGGTTCCGGCGCAGCCGGAAGTGTGTTTGTGGGGGAGGGGCTTGGGACGGTTGGTTGTTCTTGGGATGGGAACGGAGTATTGGTGGAGGAAGTTGGCTCGGGTAATACCTTGCCACAGGCCTCTAGGATGGCACCCAGGGACAATGCCCCTACTCCTGTGATGGTTGTTTTTAAAAAATCTCGTCGTGAAAGTTTACCCATCGTTCACCTTTTTTCAATACGATGATTTTGATGGATGCTCCAATGGCACCTTTCTGTCAATCGTGGTTTTTTTCTTCCTGCTTTTCTCAGTTTCCTACACAGGGCTCTTTCCAGCCGGTTTCTTGGTTGCTCGTTTACTCGTCACTTTTTTCTTTTCTTCTTTTCCCTTGCTTTTCGTAGTTCTCTTCATGGCACTCTTTCCAGTTGGTTTCCGTGGTGTCCGTTTGCTTGTTCTTTTTTTCTTTACTCCTTCTTCCTTCTCGCTTTTCACTTCTTCCTTCATCACAAACATCTCATCAAACTTAGCCTGGATGGACGGCACTCCCGCCTCGTTCAGCGTCGTATGGACGGTTTTCCATTGCTCTCCACTGACGAATCGCCAGTCCAGGAAGACCTGGCATTGGTATGGGCCCAGCAGGACAAATAAGCCCTTCTCGACCAGTTCCTGGCAGGGTCGGATATATTCAAGTCCGCTGACGTAATCCTTGAAAATGGCATAACCTGCCTCTGGCAGGCCAAACCCTTCGCCAATCGTTTTCTGGACGAGTTCCCCTTTGGCTTTATCCATATAAGCAGCGGAGGTCTTGACCCAGCCGCGCGTCTCGGCATATTTGTTGTGATACACCACCAGGCTGCGCTCCCCTGCATCCGCCGTATGGGGACCGCCAGTGCGGTTGGAGTAGGCGAATACATCCTCGTTTACAAATCCTTCCGGCGTATAGAAGTCGTAAAGTAGGAAATTATCCACTTCGGCGAAGAGGTATCGCCGGTGGGTGAGCGGGAAGATGCGCCATTCGTGACCGCGTACCAGGCCTTCATCGACAGACTCATTCCACTTGGCGTGGCGGTATTCCATGCCATATTTCTCGCGATAGCCTTCGATCTGGCCATGACCGAACATTGGCAGGCCTGGTAGGGTTACCAACATTGTGCAGACGCCAAAATACTTGTCGGTCGTGCCGAACTGTTCGGCAGCAGTCTTCTCGTCCGGGTTGTTCATGAAGTTGACATAACGTTTGAGTACCTGGGGGTCGAATTCGAGCGTGTTCTTCATCACCTGGCGATACTTGGCATTATCCTCAGCCCGCAGCATATGCATAAAAGCCGAGTTGTAGACTCGATGCATGCCCAGAGTACGGACGAAGTAGCCTTCCATCAACCAGAAGGCCTCAGCCAGTAGCAGTGTATCCGGAACCTCGGCGGCGACCCGGTCCACCACTTCGCGCCAGAACTCAATTGGGATGGCCGCGTCGAATTGGGCCCGTGTCATCCCGTACTCGGAACGGGATGGGATGGCGCCACCAGCTCCAGGCTCGGGGAACCACAGGCGCTGGATATGCTTCTTGGCAAGCGTCATGGCGGCGTCGAAGCGGATAATGGGAAAGTTGCGCGCCACATGTAGGATCGTCTGGATCACTGCTTCGCGCACGTCGGCCTTGGAGAAATCCAGTTGTGCAGTATCGTTCCAGGGCATGGAGGTGCCGTCATTACCGTGGTAGATGTAACGCACACTGCCCGTCCAACGGTCGAGGCGCTTGAAGACCACGGCCGCGTCGGTCTTTTCGTAGTAATGATCTTCCAGAAAGATGCCCACCCGGTTGTCATTCGAAAGGTCAGGGCCATTAAATGTGTAATTGGGATAGGGTGCGTAAGGCAGGGAAAGGAACCAATCCGGGTGCTCCACCACCCAACGCGAATCGATCCCCATGTGGTTGGGAACCATATCGGCGGACAAGCGGATGCCGTGTTGCCAAGCGCGCCAACGCAGGTTCTGCAGTGCATCCCAGCCGCCCAGATCTCCGGCGATTTGATAATCCATCAGCGAATACGCCGATGCGACCGCATCCGGGTTTCCCATCATCTGCTTCATTTTTTGCGAAGCCAGGCTGCGTTCCCACAGGCCAATCAACCACAAGCCGGTCATCCCGCGTTGTTGCAGAATTTCCAGCTCTTCGTCAGGAATCTGGTCGAGATGGATGATGGAGCGCTGGTACTTTTTGGACAACTGGTCGAGCCAGACATAAGAGTTTTTTGCGATCAGCATCAGACGTGGCATCCAATCTTTATCCTGGCTGAAGCGTTCGTATTCAGTATAGTCGTACCCGCTGAAGGTCGGTACGAGCGCATCCCCGCCAAATCCACCCGGACCGGTGCGGCGGATCACCTCTTCCCTGGCAAAGTCAATTCCGCGCAGGATCCTCATGACAAAGTCTTCTCCCAGGACTGCTCCCCAGCGTTCGAGCAGGTACTCCAATTGGGCCTGGAGCGAATGCGGGGCCCGCCGCGCCGGGGCAAGCAGTGCCTCGAAGAGAGTCTCACCACCAGATCGAAAACCCGGTTCTGCGGTGAAAAAAGTCTGCAAGCCGGATATGACCGCGGGGTAGGCGGTCATCCGACGCAGCTCTTCATCATCGAACAGCTCGTGATAGGGAGCCATGGCGGGATTGGTGTTAGCCAGATTGAGCAACAGCAACTCCTCCAGCGCGGCTTGGCGGTTCGGCCGGCCGGCAGTTTCCATATCCAGGTAATGGCGGGCGTCGATTTCACCGCGATGGACCGCCAATGGCGGAAACTCTTCCGTGAACTTCAGTAGGGTTGCATCGGCATCTTTCCGCACATATTCAAATGCCCGCTGCATTACGCCTGGATTTTGTCGTTCATACTGGCGGATCAGGATATGATAAATCTCGTCAATTAGTCCCATGGCGTTGATATCACTGGCCGGGACCGCTTCGCCGCGGACTTTGGTCATGCTTTCGGCAAAATGCCGGGAGGCTGCGAAATCTGCCAGGATTACGTTGCCGTTAAGAGCGAAAAGGGCCTCATCAAACTGGTATTTCCTGCGGGCTTTGCGTGAAATATGGAATTCAAATTCGGGCATCTTGACCTCGTTGGCGAGCTTTCTGGAATAGATTGTAATGCTTAATCATACCCCTTGGTAGGAGGAACAAGTTATGGTATATGAATCATAAAGGAGAAGGGAGAAAAGGGCAGTATTGACCCAGAAATTCCACCTTGACGTATCCCGATTTTGGCCTTATGATAATGACTGTAAGATGCCAGTAAGTTCACGTTGGAAAGAGAAAGACGATGACCCGAGGTTTCTTTTCCCGGGTCATTTTGTTTGATCGTCCGATGGAACGACTCTGACACACCATTTTTTCTTTTTTGCCATAAGGAGGCAAATAATATGTCTGAACGTATCGTCGGCACGGTCAAGTGGTTCAATGGCAGCAAGGGCTACGGCTTCATTGCTCGTGAGAACGGCCCGGATGTCTTTGTCCACTACTCCGCCATCCAGAGCGAAGGTTTCCGCAACCTGGATGAGGGGCAGAAGGTCGAATTCGAAGTCGAGCAGGGCCAAAAGGGCCCTAAGGCTACCAACGTCACCATTCTGTAATACCTGACCCAATCAAAACAGAATTCCCGCCAGAGATGGCGGGAATTCTGCATATATCCGGGTTATTTGATCACTTTTCGGTAGACACGGTGGTTCTTATATTCCACCCCGTTCAGGTTCTTCAGGTCGGCGCGCATCTGTTTGGTGGTTTCAGCCACCTGGGTCATTTCGACAAATTTGAAATCATAATTATCCAGGACGGTTTTGCCCATTTCATAATACAGCAAGGCGTTGCCACCAGTGCCCTGGAACTCAGGCATAACCCCCATGCCGTTTCCGGAAACGGTCTTGGTGCGTTTCATTTCAAGCAGCAGATCCACAATGCCGAAGGGGAATAGGTGACCTTTGGCGCGCTGGAGCGCGGCCGATGCATCTGGAAAGGCGAATAGGAAGCCAACGATGTCATCGCCGTGCATGATCAGTTTGATCAGGCGAGGGTCCGCCACCATGAAGACGTTCTGCACAGCGTAATCGACATCGCCTTGGGTGAAGGGATAATATTCCCAGTTATTAATGAATGTTTTGTTGTATGTCCGGCCGATACGCTGGGCCCAACTGATCAATTCCTTCTTGCTCTTGAATTGCTTGACCCATAGGTTACCGCGTTGCAAAGCCCACTTGGCGATGCGTTCAACTCGTTCCGGGATCCTGAACGCTTCCGCCGGCAGGTAGCAGGAAACGAAGTCCACTTCCTTCTCGAAACCGAGTGCATCGACCAGCTTGGAGTAATAATCATAGTTGTAGTTCATCATGGTCATCATCTGGCGGTGCTCAAAACCTTTAACCAGAATTCCATAACCATCAAAGGGGGAGAGCCCTTTGGGCCCGATCAAGGTATCCAATCCGCGCTGGCGGGCCCAGTCGAAAGTGACCTCAAAAAGTGCTCGGGCGACTTCCAGATCGTTGATCGTATCAAAGAAATAGAATTGGGCCTTCCTGGTCTTGTGGTATTCATTAAAGGGTTTGTTCTCCCCGGCACAAATGCGCCCCACAACTTTACCATCCCGTATTGCCATAAAGAAATCCGCATTCGAATGTTCGAAGAAAGGATGTTTCTTCCGATTGAGCGGGAGGTAAGCATCCACGAATAATGGCGGCACCCACTGCGGGCAGTCTTTATAGAGATCATAATAAAACTCGACGAAGCGCTTGACCTGCGATTTGTTTTCCGTATCCACTTTTTCAATGGTGAGCATGAGAATCTCCTTGAAAGGGAAATAATTTTGATACACAGTATATAACACAGATTTAGATTACAGGTGCGAAAATGGTCACAGTTAGGTAAAATTATGTGATAATTAAACCATATCGCCGATATGGTGCGATGTTGACTTTATCTTAAAGCAAACCGAACAAGGAGGTTCCCATGTCTGGATTCCATACGGAAGAGTTTCACGTCAACGGCGAAGAACTGATTGCCAAAATCAAGGAATTGATTCACGAGGGGAATATACGTCGCATCGTGATCAAGGACAAAGATGGAAAAGTCCTGATCGAATTCCCGCTGACTTTCGGCGTGGTTGGCGTGGTCCTGGCACCCACTCTTGCAGCAGTTGGCGCAATTGCTGCTTTGATTGGTGAGGCAACCATTATAGTGGAAAAAAAGGACGAACAGGTTTAAGCGGAACCTAACCTCTGATCGGATTAGGCGCTTTGATCTGAAGTGGTTCTATACCGCACATTGATTTCCGCCGTGTCTTTGTTGCCGTCGGGCTGATGGCGCGGTTCCTCACCGATGCTATGCTATAGCTGCGGATGATTTCATGATCCACCGAAATTACCATCAATGAACGGCAGATGCTGGTGAATGGTAAAACTTTATGCGGTGTATGTGCAGGTAAGCGCTACAATCGCTTTACGGAAATATCCTAAGCTAGACTTTATCCATTCTTAAACAGTCAAGGTGTATAAAAAGTGGCATTAAACAGGTAATTGAGCACATCGGGCTGCATTTTTCTAACATCATAACGTTTATGCGATAGCTGAAAA
>JBEKVG010000170.1:0-6246 GCA_049514195.1 Anaerolineales bacterium
GGGGTGAATGACATTCAATCCGTGGATTTCGAGGGGGTAAACAACCTGATCGATGCAGCCAAGGCGGCCGGCGTAAAGCAGTTCGTCTACACTTCCTTCTCCGGCAATCTCGACCGGGATTTCCCCCTGCGCAATGCCAAGCGGGCCATGGAAAAGCACTTGAAGGAAAGCGGGCTGATCTACACCATCCTGCGCCCGAGCATGTTCATGGAAGTCTGGCTGACCCCGGCGGTGGGCTTTGACGCAGCCAATGCGAAGGCGACCATTTACGGCAGCGGTGACCAACCGATTGCCTGGATTGCGATCCAGGACGTGGCCCGCTTTGCGGTCGAAAGCCTGACGACCCCGGCCGCCCGCAACGCAGTGCTGGAACTGGGCGGGCCACATTCGCTCAGCCCGCACCAGGTGATCAAGCTCTTCGAGGCAGCCAAGGGCAAGACCTTCGAGGTAACGTATGTCCCGCCCGAAGCCTTGCAGGCCCAGTATGAGGGTGCGGCCGATCCCATGCAAAAATCGTTCATCGGCCTGATGATCTGCTACGCAGCGGGCGACCCGATCGAGATGAGCAAGACCCAGAAGGATTTCGGATTCCGACCTACCTCGGTGAAAGAGTACGTCGGGTGATCCTAAAGACCTGCTCAGACCCTAAAGGTCCCGTAGACCTTTAGGGTCTGAAAGGAGCAACCCATGAAAAAAAACTTGTCTTTTCTGTTCGTTGCCGTTCTCTTGCTTGCGGCTTGCAGCCAGCCGGCGAAATCTGCCGCATCAACTGTCATGGTTCCATGGAAAGTCGTTGGGACCTCCACCATTATGCAGTCGGTCAATTATGCCGGTTTTATGGACCCTTCCTTTGGCATCACCGTAGGAAATGATGGAGAAACACACTTTACGACCGATGGAGGCGCGAGCTGGCCAATAGCTGATAATAAATCTTTGTGCCTCTTTGGTCTGGATATCGTTGACAGCAAGGTCGCCTGGAGTTGCGGTAACGGAAGCCATATCCGTGTCAGCACCGACGGCGGAAAGACCTGGAAAGCAGTCGCTAATTATGGTGCAGATGAACCGGACCAATGCCGCTTTCTGAGTTTCCTGGACGCGACTACCGGCTGGGCAGCCACACCATCCCGATTGGGGATGACTGGTGATGGTGGTCAATCCTGGAAGGATCTGATCATCCCTCAGGGAATCCAGGATATTGCCGCAATTGACTTGCGATCTGCTTCGGATGGCTATATCATGGATACGGCTGGCAAGCTATACATCACAAAGGACGGCGGTCAAACCTGGACTGCTCAACCACTGGACTTTGCTCAAACCATTTTCCAGCACAATCTACCCGCTCCTCTGGTTGCGATGCGTTTCACGGATGCAATGCATGGCTTGATCGTCCTGCCGCTTGGCAATACAGATATTGGTTACACCATCACCTCTACCTATACCGTGGATGGCGGAAAGACATGGCAGCTGGATCCATTACCGATTGCCAAAGGAGCGCCGAACTTGTACCTTTCCCATGACGGCCGGACCCTGACCGTATATGCCCGGGATGAAAAGTTGACCATTCTACGCTTCCAAAGGCCCTAACCTTTATCTGCCATCAGCAGCCCGGAGAGATCCATTCTCCGGGCTGCACTTGAGAAACAGCGAGCTGATAATGTCCCGCATGCGGCGCCGGAAAGTCTCTTCTTCCAGTTCGCGAAAAATAATGAGTTGGGATTGACAGAAAGCCTGGCCAATCAATACTATACGGCTGCCAGCCAGCCCAAGAAGATCGAATGGTACGATGATACTCATGCCATGATGACTGATCCGGTCTTGAAAGCGCGCCAGGCCTGGCTGATCGATCAGCTCAAGCTGACGCCCTGAGCCAATTCATCGCCGCATGATGCTTTTGTGCAATCCCACCAACGCCGGGGGATAAACTCCCCCGGCTAAGGTAAAACTACAGACTTACGAATAGGAATTCGGCGGATGGGAAAATCAATACCAAACTGGAGGGCACCAATTAGCAGTGGAGGTTGATAAGCGCATTCTGTAAATAGGCCATTTTTTCAATCGCCCAGAGACTGGAAAAGAAGGTTCTTATGTTCCAAGGGAATGTCAGAAGAATTTGTGCGGTATCTACGCTGGTCCTCATATTCCTGATTGCATGGATACCAACACCTGCACCTGAGGGCCGGGCATCGTACAGCAACCCCAACGTGGTGAACGGACTGGCTTTTGATCGAGCTGGAAACTTGTGGACGGTTGGACCCGGCGGTGCAATCCAGCGGCACCCGGATGGCACGCAAACCCACTACACAAGCCTCAACGGTCTGGTGGACAACGATGTCTGGTCCATTGCAGCGGCGCCGGATGGCGCGCTGTGGTTTGGCACCAAGCACGGCGTGTCGCGCTTTGACGGGAAGTCGTGGGAAAACTACACGACCCGCAACGGCCTGGTGGACAACGGTGTCTGGTCCATCGCGGCGGCGCCGGATGGCGCGCTCTGGTTTGGCACGACCCATGGTGTGACCTATTTCGATGGAAAGTCGTGGAAGAGCTACACGACCCACGATGGTCTGGCAGATGACCAGGTCTGGTCCATCGCGGTAACAGCGGACGGCACCCTGTGGTTCGGAACCAATCACGGCGTGTCGCGCTTCGACGGGAAATCCTGGAAGAGCTACACAACCCAAGATGGCCTTGCGGATGACCAGGTCCGGTGTATCGCGGCAACACCGGACGGCACCCTCTGGTTTGGAACCAAGCGTGGCATGTCGCGCTTCGACGGGAAATCCTGGAAGAGCTACACCAACGCCAACGGCTTGATGAACAACGATGTCTGGTCCATCGCAGTGGCGCCGGATGGTGCGCTGTGGATTGGCACCTCGGATGGCTTGTCACGCTTTGCGCCACAATTTCCTGCCGGGAAACAGATGCTGGGATGTGCAGGATTTTGTGCCGCGTAAGCGACTATGATCGATGAAGAGAGTCGCCATGCTGGAATTCAATTATGCCACCCTGGTGAAGTAGAGATAACCTTTCAATCTGACACGCCGAGGCTGTCCCTTTTGGGACAACCTCGGCGGTTTACACGTATAAAACCTATTTCGTCGGGAGGATCTCCAGGCTCATTTCGTTCTGGTTTCTTTGCAACGTAAACTGCATGTTCTTGATGGTGGTCTGCTGCTGACCTGAAACTGGTACATTGGAGTAATTTTGAGCCAGCCAGGCCAGAAGAGGCAACTGGACATCCAGTGGCATGAGGGCAGAAAACAGAACAGTTGAGGCGGCAAGGCCCTGGTCGATCGTTTCCTGTTGGTCAGTGTAGGGAGCGGTGATCAAGATCCTGCTCAAATTGCAGGGGTCACCGATGAACTGGGCGGAAAAACCATTGGATATCACCGAATAGGATGACGCCCCACCCGAAGTCAGAGTGGCCGTGGAGACGGGCTGACCATCGACAGTGCTATCTATAAAAGTGAACTGTCCGGTAGCCTGGAGCATAGTTTTGGCACGATCCAGAGAGATCCCCAATCCGCCCGTCGTTGGGGTGCCACAAGTGCTGGTGGGTGCCGCTGCAGCAGTTTCGATCATCCCCTGCATGGTCGGTTCGCTGGTCAAAATTCCAGGCAGTTGGGTGGAGGCGGCGTTCTGTATGTTTTGTACATCAGAGATCAGACCACAACCCAGCACGAAGAATAAGAGGAATGGGATAACAAGCCAGCGCATGTTACGCATATTATTTCTCCTTATTTTTATACGATTTACGGTGATTATCCCTTATTTTCCAAGGAACGCAAGAGGGACAGCGGTTTAGAGGAGTAGTACGAGGCAAATAATAGTCAGCTTTGTTTTACGCTACAATCTGCTTTCCCGGTTCGAGTTTCTGTTTTTCCTGGCCCTTTCGCAAGATCCATGCATCTCCTTGAACATGTTGCGTCTTCCTTCCTGCAACTTGAATATATGCACCGTCCGCCAGCATCACAACAGGATTTTCGTGAAAGACATGATATTCGCTCAGCCAATCGTCCCTGGTAGTTCGGGCATACCCATCCTTCGGATAATGGCAGTTAAAGTTGATTGGGGTCACATTCAAACCGGTGAAATAGGGAGTTCCAACCATGTTGAGATCATTACTGGTGAGAATATTTGGTCCGCACAGGACTGTTCCAGCGCTGAAGGCGATGAGCGGCAGACCCGCCATCACTTTCTTACGCAGATAGTCCATGATATTGCTGATGTGCAGGCGGTGGTTGAGGAGGAAGGTATTCCCGCCGGGAATGTAGACCAGAGCGGCGTTGCGAAGAACCGCTTCCATCTCCGGTAATGTCATTAGTTCCGTGTTAATGGTCTCGATGCGCGCCAGACCACGAAAAGCTTTTTCGGTGTATTCCTGGTATGTGTCGCCCAGGGAAGCTGCGGGAAGATAGGCAACGACCGAATCATCCTTCCCTTCCAGGTACGGGCGACTGGCATCCAGGATATAGCGGATATCGTCCTTGCCGGGGGTGGAGAATAAGTGAAGATTCATTTTTGCAACATTTTTTCGATATTGAGGCGATGCTCGGCAAAATGTGCGCTTGTATTTCCAAGCACTAAGTTCAAGAGAGGCTGCTGCTCGGGATCATCGGCATAGCGAGGTTTCATCAATTCGTCAAAAGAACTGGCCTTTAACCTGGCAACCACTTCGGCATGGACCCGTTTGAGTTCATTCAGAACTTCTTTGGACGGACGGAGACGGTTGCGTTCAAACAGAATATTGTTTATCACATCCATATCCCAATCTTTGGTCACTTCGGGAGCCACACCCACAACCTCATGCGCGGGAAGTTTGTCCATATGGTAACCCAAAAGGATCTTCATCCATTCAGTCAGGTGGGCGAGGTTGTCCTTCGGCGACCAGCCACCTGCATCCGGTGTGGTCATTTGATCGGGAGTGAGTTGATCCACCACATGCATAAGTGCGGACCATTCATAATCGATATCGTTCGATAGCTCCGTCATATTTTTGGGAAGAATTGTCTCAGACATGGATTCACCTCTTCTATGTTATAAAACCTGAAAAAGAGAGAAATCTCCAATGCGTTGCAGAAAACCTGTTCAACCACTCATTTCATAAGCTGTTTTCAACCAGCCAAGAAGAATAGCGTCAATATCATCCGCCGAGGCCAATTTTACCTCCTGATGGAATCGGTTCGAGGATACTCGCTCAGAGTGAAAAATGTCTTTCCTTAAAATAGGAAGGGCATTCGAAAATATATGGTCGGTCGTAGAATCTTTCCTGCTTACTTGACTCGTTTCAAAATAGCTTTCCTGAGTGCTTCCTGAACTGTCTCCCATGGCTGGCTCGCGTCTACCAACACCCACCGGCCGGGCTCCTGACTTGCCAGCTCCAGGTAGCCCTCCCTGACCCGCCGGTGGAACTCAAGCTGGTAGGCATCCAGACGGTTCCATTCGCCGCCACTCTTCTGCCGGCGGATTAATCCGGTTTCCACATCCAAATCGAGCAGGAGAGTAAGGTCTGGGACCAGGCCGCCGGTGGCATAATGCACCAGGGCGCGCACCTCCGCCAGGTTTTGCTGGTGGCCATAACCCTGATAGGCCAGGGTTGAATCCGCATAGCGGTCACACAACACGATCCAGCCTTCCGCCAGTTTTGGGCGGAGCACCTGTTCCACGATCTGGGCCCGGGCAGCCTGATAAAGCAAGGTCTCGGTATGCGGGTGCATCTCAGTATTCTTTAGATCGTGGATGATGTTGCGGATTTGCTCGCTGATGAGCGTCCCCCCGGGTTCGCGCGCCGTATGGACGCGGTAGCCCAGTTCCTCCAGCCATTCGGCCAGAGGTTGCATGTGGGAGGTTTTACCGGAACCGTCAGGGCCTTCGAGAGTAATGAACATATTTATCCATGTGGTAGGGGCACAGCGCCTGCCCTGAACTTGTCGAAGGGTCGCTGTGCCCCTACCACGAATTATTCCCTGAATATTCGCACATGCCTTCTGGGCTCTTTGCCATAGGAATGACTTACCAACTCGGCATCCCGGGCCAGTTCGTGCTGGAGCCGTCTCTCGGTGGCCGGACCGGGCGGCAGGTCCACCCAACGCTCACCATTCAATACCGCCGCAATAGCCGCCTGCGCCTGCAGTTTGACCGCGTCCAGCTCAACCGTCCCCGGCACCATCTCGGATAGGTTGAACAGGTCGCTCAGGAACTGTTCCATCTGGCTGATGGTGTTGGCCCGCAACACAAAGATCGGCATAC
>JBEKVG010000171.1:0-6242 GCA_049514195.1 Anaerolineales bacterium
GGTGACACCTGGGGAAGAGGGGTGGAAATCCTTTCATACCCGTCAACTTCCACGCCAGGCGGAACCGCAGCCTGCCCCGGTTGATTGGCTTCAGGGATGGCTGGTCGTGACTGGACTTGGGGAACAGGCGGCTGTTTGTCCGCTTGACTGATCGATAGCGGTGAAGGCGGCATCCCTGGGTTGGCCTGGTCAGGGTTAGTTGGGGCTGAAGTGCGGATGTCCGGCAGACCGGTCTTTCTCTCCTCACCAGTGGGAAGTATTGCCGGAACCTCGGAGTTGGCAGGTATAGGTGCACTGGAAAGGACAGGCATTGCGCCGCGTGGTTCAGACGATGGTTTCGCTATTATGGATTTCGGGGTTACCAACGGCGCAGTCACTGGCTCCTCAGGAAGAATCCGGGATGTTTCGGTGTTGGCAGGTATAGGTGTTCCAAGAAGGACAGGCATTGTACTGCGTGGTTCTGAGGATGGCCTCTTTATTTTGGATTCCGGGAGTATCAACGGCACAGTCGCTGGCTCCTCAGGGGGAATCTGGGATGATTCAGTGTTGGTAGCAATCGGTGCCCTGTGAAAAACAGCTGTTTCACCCTGGGGTTCTGAGGATGGCCTCTTTATTTTGGATTTCGGGAGCAACAACGGCGCAGTCACTTGCTCCTCTGGGAGAGACTGGGAGGATTCAGTTGGTAAAGGCGGGGAATGTAATGGCTCAACGGCCTGGTGCTCTGCCTGGGTCGGTATCGTTGGCCGGGAACTCGAAATCCCGGCCATGACAGATGGCATACTCTGAACGGCTGGAGTCCATGCCTCTTGTTCTGCTGCCGCGAAAGGGTCGTTTTCCCTTTCCGGGATCGTGTTGACTTGCCTGGGGGAAGGCAGCCTTACGTGAGACTGTATCCGTGGGGAGGTCAGCCGGTCGACCAGGCGTCCGAGGTAATCACTCATCTTCCAACTCCCGCATCCCGGCTCAGTGGATGATTCTCGATCACATTCACATATGCCAAACGTTGGCTGCGTGGCAAACCCAGGATGGTTTCCAGACTCCAACCATAAGCACTTGCCAGGAGGTGGACCTGATAGGCCAGGTTAGTTTGTCCGGCCTGGATGGCGCTCAGGAGATAGCGCTGCAGATCGAAATGCACCGCCTGGGTGAATCCACATTCTGGACAGTTCGCCTGAAGGTCCAGGTCGAGCAATGGCGCCACCACCTGCATGGCCGCCAGCACAGCCTCTTTTCCTGCCGGGTCGCCAGCCAGCAGACAACGCTGCAGCAACTCGGATTGGGCTTGATCTGGAGACATGTGGGCGACTTCCAGCTCATCACAACCGGTGGGGAGTCGAAAGCGGCTGCCGTCCGGGAGTTGGAAGGTTCCTCCTGTTCGCTGAAGACCCTGCGGTGGAGATTCAGCGGCCAGGGATTTTTCCAGTTCACCCAGTTCGAAGTCAAGGTCAAATGGTTTTTTGCATTGGCCGCATGTCAGCATGGTCGCGATTGACCCGCCGTACATGCGGCGGTAGATCACGGCGAGCATGCGGTCACGATCAGCAGCGGTCAACTGTGAGGCACTGCCGGGTTTACAACCTGTCCCGGGAATGTCGAGGAGCAGATGGTCCAGAAGCTGGATCGCCACCAGCGTATCCGTACTCTGGACCATCCATTCTTCCTGCCCGCTGATCTCACGCAGTGCTGCCCGGCCTGCCTCCGCCGAGTATTGCAGAGAAACGTAATCTACAGGCAGCATGGCATAATTGTTGGAGTTATGTCTCCAGCGGCTCGGTCACGCTGGTGTCACGCTCCCAGCCTTCGTTCTGCAGGACAATATGCTCAATCGCTATCGCATTGGCATTGGCATCCAGACTGGGTAAGGCCTCGTACTCGGACACCCAGCAACGGTAGATTTTATAAGCCTTTACGACTGTTCCCTGAAGGTTTAGCAGCTCAAGGATGATGTCCTTGCGGAAGTTCTTAAGCGAGATGGCCGCGTCACCCTGCACGTTAAAAACGAGATTGGCCCAGGTCTCAAATTCCGGGTCGTGGGTCACGCCGCGCTCCAGGGTAATCGGGTCGAACTTGCTGCGGCCGGGTGAAATACGTTCGAGGCTCGGATCACCGCCCTCGCGATGCGTGACCAGTTCGGTGGTTCGCTTGAGCACGCTGACCTTGCTTATACCGGCCACGTAGCGCCCATCCCACTTCACGCGGAACTTGAAGTTCGCGTAGGGGTCGAAGCGTTGGGTATTCACACTGAATTGCGCCATAGATTCCTCCTGGATTAGGTTTGCAACTGACCGGCGATCTGCTGCAGGGTTAAGATGACGAACTCAGCCGGCTTGAGGGGTGCAAAGCCGACCAGGATGTTGACAATCCCCAGATCCCGGTCGTTCTGCGTGGTTGTTTCGGAGTCGCACTTTACGAAGTAGGCGTCACTGGGCTTTTGGCCCTGGAAAGCCCCCTGGCGAAACAGATTGTGCATGAAGACACCCACGTTCAGCCGGATCTGGGCCCACAAGGGTTCATCGTTCGGTTCGAACACCACCCACTTCAAGCCGCGGTACAGGCTCTCTTCCATATATAATGCCAGGCGGCGAATGGGGATGTATTTATATTCGCTTGAAAAATCATCATCCCCATCCATGGTGCGTGCCCCCCAGTTAATGATCCCGTCTGGAAATACACGCAGGGTATTGATGGCGCGCGGGTTGAGCACGCCGTTCTCCTTATTCGAGAATTGATATTCCAGGCCGACCACTCCGAGCAGGCTGGCTTCCTCCCCTGCTGGAGCTTTCCAAACCCCGCGCGAGGAGTCAATCCGGCTCATCAACCCCGCGATGGCACCTGCCGGTCCGATATTCACCTTTCCGCTCTGCTCTTTGATCGTGATGCGTGGATAGAAGATGCCGCTGTAATCTTTCACCAGGCCGATCCGCATGGAATCCACGCCGTCACATGCAATCTGGGCGGTGGTCCAGGCAGAGGGTGGATCCATGAGCAGGAATGCACGCCGCGCCTGGCAAAAGACGCTGGCTGGACCATAGATGTCTGTCATGCTCTCCGCTGGTACGGCGTCGGGTGGCAGGATCATCAGGTTGAACAAGTCCACTTGTTTGTCGATGACCTCATACGCCGCGTCATAATCAGCAAGATCGGGTGCACTGCCGTCATCTGCAATGGCTCCTGCCGGAGTTTGCTGGCCTGCGGTCCCGTCTATTCCCACACTGTAGTAACGCACATTCTCCAGGAAGCTGTTCGCAATTGTCGTGGGAAGATCGGTGGGTGACATGGCAATCGAACCGATATCGTTATCCTCGCCGCTGGTGGGAATCAGGGCCAGGCGGGAGCCCCACAACTCAACCGTCCAAAAGAAGGTGCGCTGGTTGGAAGAACGGTGGCTGTTCACGGCGTCACGGATCAGGCCAAGTTTTTCCCGCAGCCCGTCGCTGTTGCCGGTCTTTGAGTTGGAAACATTATCCACATACCAGGGGTCAGCGGCCACGCTGGTTGCTAAATCCACTGGGATGTTGACCGTGATTGGGTTGCCGCTGGAGTCAACTGCCGGGAGGGTGATCGCAGTGACATCACTTTGCAGGCAAGCCCCCATACTCTTCAGGATGGCCGGATTCGATCCTGCCAGCACGATGCCGTTTGGTGCCGGTCGCCGGGCGGCATAGGCGCCCACCTCCAAGCCTCCCTGGGCGCTACCCAACATCAATCGCACCGCCAAATCATTACTTGTCGCTGGCTTGATGAATACATCCCCGCTGTTGCCGGAGGTGATACGCAGGAGGGAAGTGGCATCGTTTGGCGACCGATTGGCACCGGGTGTCGGACCGTCATTGAATGCGACAGTCACGGTCACCCCAGCATACCCGGCCGTGTTCAGTGCGTTGTTGATCACAGTTTTACTGGCGTCTATCAATTGGGTTTGGTAATTGGCTACGGATAGTCCAGCCAACCCGGCGACATCGATGTTGGCCAGGTTAACAAGCACGTAGCCATTGCCATCCACGCTGATTTGGAACTGGTTGGTGGTTACAGTATTCCCCAGGAGAGCTGCCCAGGCATCCCTGAAAGTATCGGCATGGGTCGAATCGTACTCGACCGGCCGGCCGGATTGTGAAAAGCCGTTGTCTGCTGCTGTTGCTAGAGGAATAAGATCAGCTGCGTCCACCAGCTTGGAATTCTGGGTCAGAATGGTCTGGGCATACATGGTCGAACCGGGATCCATCGACAAACCCTTCCATACCTCGTCATTGGCCTTGCTGACCTTTCCGGCTGAATTGGTTTCCCAGGTGAAGAGTTCCAGGTTAAAGGTGGCTTCCGGCTGCGGACCGTTGTAGGTGACCACAGCCCGGATTTTCTCCCCGTCCAGGCCGGCATTTTTGGCGGTTAGACTCAACACGTTGGTTCCACTCAACACGTTGGTTCCGACCTCGGACTTTAGCGAAACCGTGGCAGCCGTGGCACCATTGGCGATGCGCATGACATAACACATGTTCCCGCCGTTCAGGAAAAACAACCTGACATAGCGCGCCATGTCACCAAAGGAATTGTCTGCGGAGAAGGTGCGTTCAAAATCGGTATTGCCGAAACAGAGGGTGGGTTTGTTCAGAGGTCCTTTCTTGGTTCTCCCAATAAAAAGACCCGTCGAGGTGCTTACCCCGGCGATTGTCCGGACGCCACTGGAGATTTCCTGGACATACACTCCAGGATAGGTGGGATTTACAGGCATATTCTCGCTCCTTTCTTCTTGAAAATGGAAAGTGAATATTAAAACCGTCCTCACTCGAACGGTATATCATTCAAGATCCAAATCAATACTTCTAAATCTGGGTTTTGGTTGTCGGGAGTTTGAAAAGACTTGGATGTTCAGGACAACCGGTACCCTACTCAAAGATCTACCGGTAAGTAGCGGTAAAATACAACGATTGTGTTGGCTTCCCTGATTACCCTGAAAAAGGAAGCGATCTTCTGCACCATTACTATACCCATTTCATATGTTAAAGTCAATACATCGCGTTCACTCAAATATAATGTTACTGAAGGATAATCGTTCACTCAAAAGAAAATGTTACCGAGGGAGCGTTGCCCGAAACAGACCCAATGAACGTAAATGAACGTCGGAAGTATTTTCACAGGATGCGCATTCGCTACTGGCAAGCGGGAGGTCGTCCGGAGAAAAGCCATCTGGTGAGCGAAAAAGCGGGAGGTGGAGCGAGTAATCCTGGCTGAAGTGGCACACCGCTGGGGCAGCCAGGACCTGCACATCTGAGATCGCGGTTTTGCAGGCAGTCCTTGGTTCACACTGGCCTATGTGATTGCCGTTCGATTCATCCTGAGATGGCCTAAGCACTGCCGGTTGGTGGATGCAGAAGGCCAGGAACGTAAAGCCTGGGAAATGACACGCAGCAAATGTTCTTGGGAACATCGTATGCTATGGGATGCCCGATGCCAACGCAAGGTCGGCATCCTGGCTGTCCCAGTCACTGATCGGGAGCATGGCCAGCCCTTGTGGTTGGTGGTCGCTCGCCCAGGTGCAGGCCGCGAACCCTGGTATCTGCTCACTTCTGAACCCATCCTTTCCCCTCAGGATGCTTGGCGCATTGTCCTGGCTTATGCCCGCCACTGGAATATTGAAATGTCTCTCCGTTTCGATAAATGTGAACTCGCCTTTGAAAGCCCTCGATTACGCCAATGGGAAACTCAAATGCGTTTGTTGTTGATCGCCACCCTCGCTCATGCTTTCCTGCTCTCTTTGTTGGCTTTTGATGACTTGATCCCAACCTTGCTTCACCACTGGTGTCATCGAACGGGAAGGTGGAGCCTCAAGGTCAAGGCTCCACTTTATCGCTTGCGTTCAGCTCTCAGCCGTCTTTGGCTGGCTTACCCACCCCCTTTGCTCGCCAGATTAAGTTCGGTGTGATTCATGTCTACAACCTTTTTGTTTATCCCAGAAGGAGCGATTTGGCAAACAGTCTAGGGAAATCTTTTTCAGCGGTGAGTTCAACGTAATTCACATGTCTGGCAACTGTGACGGCCTGTTTTCGTATTACGGTCGATAACAGGGCTAGCCTGGCCCCGGTCCCGGCTGCATTGCCTACTTGAACAAAGCGTTCTTTTTCCAGGTGCGGGAACATGCCGATATCGATGCCGCTTTGCACATCCAGATAGGTACCAAATGCCCCAGCGATGACGATGGCATCGATGTCCTGCTCTTTCACCCCGGCTTTTTGAAGCAGGATATGCAT
>JBEKVG010000172.1:0-6231 GCA_049514195.1 Anaerolineales bacterium
ATGCTGGGGCATTGGCTAAAGCACTGTTTGATTTGCTTATTAACCCGAAAAAACGCAATGAAATGGGAATCCGCAGCCGGGCCATTGCAGAAAAAGAGTTCTCGATGGAAATGGTCATTTCTCAAACTTTTGCGCTCTATCAATCTTGTAGAAATCAGCAATCTTAAAAAAGTATTATGGAGATTTCATTTCATCAGTTAGTGGATTTGTTCGAGGCTAGCTTGGGAGGAATATTAGTAGCGGTAGCCTTGTCCCCTTTAGCGATCTGGATTGCTAAACGGATGGGTTTAGTGGACATCCCGGGTAGTGCGGCGCATAAACAACATAAGCGGCCGACGCCATTGGCTGGTGGTATTGCATTGGCTTTGAGTATGATCGTTTTAGTGCCGATCCTTCATTTGGCGAACAAAGATATTTTTCCTCTCCTGGTCGCAGTTATTTTTATTTTTTTGTTTGGTCTTTGGGATGATTCGAAGGGGTTAAGGGCTCCTATCAAACTCATGGGACAGATATTGGCTTCCATTTATCTCATTGCATCGGATGTCTCCGTTCACTTCTTGGAGGGTTTATCCATCCCCTATCTGAGGGGAAATATGCTCATCGTGCTGGATTGGGGAGTGACGATTTTATGGTTTGTCGGGATTACAAATGCCTTTAATTTAGTTGATAGCATGGATGGGTTAGCTGTTGGCATCGCCGGAATTGCTTTTGCGTTTTTGATGATTATGACTTTAGTCGCTCAACAAACCTACTTGGCAATATTCAGCGCATGCCTGTTGGGGATCTGCATTGGCCTGTATGCTTTTAATGTCTCTCCAGCCCGGCTCTTCCTGGGTGATTCTGGCGCTCAGACATTGGGATTTACCCTGGCTGCCGTAGCCATGATCTATACGCCGCATAATCTTCCTCAGGCTTCATCCTGGTTCGTGCCTATTTTTGTGCTGGGAATTCCAATCTTTGATACTTCATTGGTAGTTGCTTCGCGTTTACTTTACCACAGGCCTGTTTTTCACGCAGACCGTAATCACACTTATCACCGACTTGTTGCGTTGGGATTGGATTCCCAACGGGCTGTAATAGCCATTCAAATGGCAGCCCTTGTAATGAATTTCCTGGCTTTTATTGCCCTATCTTTACCACCCCTGGAATCAACTTTTGTCTTTTGCGCAGTGGTTTTGGTAGGTGTGATTCTACTTATCCTGCTTGTTCGCAAGAATCCACAATTCGATTGATTAATGATTATGAAAGATCAAGAATTTTCCCCTCGCAAATCGTTGGAACGTGCCTTTCAGCGTTGGTGGGTTATCGTGCTTTTGACTGCTTTAGGAGGAATTATCGGCTGGGCAATTCACTTCCTTCAGCCACCTGTATACGAGGCCACTGCAGTCATAACAGTAAACATGGATTTTCAGAAGGTTAAGCTCACGCAGGGTGAAGAAGATTATGCTTTTAATGCAGGCGGGGCAATTGGGGAATCAAGTGAGGTAGAGAATCAAATTGTTACGGAAGCGCGAGCAGATGGGTTCCCGATAGATATCAATCATCTTACAGCCCAAATGTTTTTGGAAAGAAGGCAATCGGTTTGGGAGTTCCACATTAGGAACCGGGATCCTAAAACTGCAGCCAAACTTGCAAATAAATGGGCGGAAAAGGCGCTTTACGCATTGAACGCGGCATTGGGGAGTGCAATTCGGGCTGACCAGATTCAAGCTCAAATCGACAATATTAATAGAAACCCGGCTACCGCAGGATCGCCTGCACTAAGCTCTGAGACTCAAGCTACACTAAATAACTTGTCGGACGAATTGTTACAAGAGAAACAACTGAGTCAAGGGGTTATTTCGATCATGAAATTTTCGTTAACTGGATCTGCCACAGTCCCACAAAAACCAGCCCTTTATAATTTAGCAGATCTGGTTCTGGCTGGAGGGTGTATCGGATTTGTTATTTCTATGTGGGTGGCGAGTAGCTATAAGGTTATGAGTCGTGGCGGATAGACTAAGGCAACTTGGTAACCTGACGCTTGTTATTGCTTGGGTAGCAGTTTTCCTTTTAATGCCAATAACCAGTTTACCATTGCTCTCGCGCCTCGCGGGAGGCACGTCAGTTGCCCCTGCTGCGTTCCTGCCTCTCCTCTGGTTGGCGTTTTTTTGGTTTATCCCCTATCTCCTTAAAAGAGGAGCCATCCCGCGCGAGAGTGTACCATTTATATTTTTCATTGCAATAGCCGTGATTGCCAGTGCTGCTGCCTTCTTTCTAAATATCCCACCTTATAAGGGTGCCAGTATTCTTCATGAGGAAATTAAGGCCATCCTGACTTTGTCGATTGGCGCTGCCTTTTATTTGATAACTGCTAGCTGGTTTTCCAAATCTCAGTCAAGGTTGGCTTTCCTGCTGAAGTGGATCAATATAAGTGGCATCATTGTAATTCTCTGGACCATTATACAGGCATTTTACATTTTTCGATTCCAAAGTCATTATCCTTCCATCCTCGTGGAGTTTCAAAAGCTTGTGTCCACGCGTGATCTCTTCGTAGGCAGGGTTACGTCCTTTGCTTTTGAACCATCCTGGCTGGCTCACCAAATGAATTTGTTCTTTTTGCCTTTTTGGTTGGGTGCGACTATATCTGGAACTTCGGCGCATCACTTCCGTTTGTGGAAAATCTCCTTGGAGAATATCTTATTTTTGGTCGGCATGGGGGTTGTCTTCCTTGCTTCCCGGGTAGGCACTTTGGCAATTCTACTGGTTTTAGCGTTTCTGGGAATTTATGCCAACGTTTTATTGGCGCGGCGGATTCTTGAACGGAGTTTGACCCAATTCGTCCGTTTTCCGCGATTTGTCAGAAAGGCGATTCACTTTCTTTTACCTGTAATCCTTTTGTTTGTTATCATAAGTGTTTATGTGTTGGGGGCAGTAGGATTGGTTTATGGATTGTCTCACGTGGATACACGGCTGGCGCGTTTTTTTAAACCTCAGTCGCTCTCGCAGTGGGGCCAGTTGATTAAAAACCCATATGCTTTATTTAACTATTTGGAATTTGCCGAACGGTATGTATATTGGGTGGGCGGTTGGAATATTTTCAACATGCATCCAATCCTAGGAGTTGGTCTGGGAAATGCTGGTTTCTTTTTTCAGCGCCTACTTCCTCCCTATAGTTGGAATCTTCCAGAGGTTATGGATGTTTACTATAGGGCATCTGATCTCCCAAATATCAAAAGTCTTTGGGTTCGCTTGCTGGCTGAGACAGGCATTGTAGGTTTTTCGGCTTTTATCGCCTGGCTCTATGTTTTGTTTAGATTGAGTTGGTTCATAAGACTCAGTAAAAGTCCTCTCATCAGAATGATTGGTTGGAGCGGATTGTTTGTTCTGATTGCTTTCCTCATTGAGGGTTTCAGCACGGATACTTTTGCCCTTCCGTATCTTTGGGTATCGCTTGGAATCGTCAGCGCAGCAGGTGCGCTAATGCGTGATTCAACAGAAAAGACATGATTTTTCGGGCTCTGCCGAATAATCCCGTGATTGGCCTGGTTTGTTGGGATGTAGGTCTAACTCTGCTGACTGGTCTGAATACCGTTTGGTGTTCCATCGATAGATCATTTTAGGTGTTCATTTGTTGCGTACAGTTGCTGGATTGTCGTAGCACATCAGTATTTATCCCTTTGACAGGTGGCGTTGCTGAGTGATTGCAGCACGCGTCCAGAAATCGTAATTTCCGATTTAAAACAAATGCCTATTACTGGCGGCTTACATTACTTCTTGCATGATGGGGGCAGTAAATTGAGACCTCCTCTGGTGCTCATTCACGGCATGGGTGGCGATTATTTATCCTGGCCGCCGGAAATGCGGCGTCTACCGGATTATCGTGTTATTGCACTTGATTTGCCCGGACATGGCAAAACGCAGGGGCCGGGCCGCCAATCTATTCAGGATTATGCACACGATATCGCAGAATTCATGGATATTGTCGGCCTTTCCAGGGCTGTGTTCGTCGGGCATGCAATGGGTGGCGCTATTGCGTTGGCTCTTGCCCTCGATTACCCCGACTGCGTAGCCGGGATTGGATTGATTTCGACAGGTTCAAGCCTGCCTATCCAGTCTTCGGTAATTGAGAATGCTGGTAATCAATCTACCTTCCCGCTTGCCATTAAGAGTTTGCAAGAAATGTCATTTGGTTCCCAAACCTCGGAAAAGCTGAAAGGGACCATTTTCAAACGTCTGATGGAAACCAGGCAGATACTTCTGCTGGGTGACTTGTTAGCCTGCGACCGATTCAACTTGGTCAATCGTCTTGATGCTATCCGGACGCCGGTCCTGGTCGTTTGTGGCACGGCCGATAAATTAACCCCTCTGCGTTTTTCCGAGATTCTCTCAAGGCAGATTCCCAACGCAGCTCTTCAAATAGTGGAAGGAGCAGGTCACATGCTTGTTCTTGAGCAACCTGCTCGCTTGGCCAAACTGATCAGCGTTTTTCTGGCGACCATCCAATACATGCCGGGAATGTAAATCCTCTCTTCCACACCGCCAACACGCGTTTATTTTCCGAGAATCTCTAATAAGAAAGGGAAGGCATTCTGAACTGCCCGTCCCCGGTGGCTCAGGCGGTTTTTTTCATCCATTTCCAGTTCGGCCATACTGCGGCCTAGTCCTGGGATAAAAAAGATTGGGTCATATCCAAATCCGTTCGTGCCACGTTCCCCGGGAATGATTTCCCCATCGCACTGGCCAGTCGCTAAACGCACTTCGCCGGATGGCAAAGCCACGGCCACCGTGGCGCGGAAACGCGCCGTCCATGGACGCGGCGAACCCTGGAGCTTTTCAAGCAGGTACTTCCGGCGATCGGCGTCTGTGGGGTTCGGGAGGGGGCAGAAGCGATGGGAATGCAGTCCGGGTTGGCCATCCAGGGCATCCACTTCCAGGCCTGAGTCATCAGCCAGAGCTACCATCCCGCTGGCTTGGGAAAACGCCAAAGCTTTCTTAGAGGCATTCTCGGCATATGTCTGGCCATCTTCGGGTATTTCAAGCACCAGGCCGATTTCGTCAGGAGTGAGTAAGGTGAGGCCCGTACTGTTTAGAAGGGCTTTAATCTCGGCGACTTTCCCTGTGTTGTTAGTGGCAAGAAGTAAATTGCGCATAGCTTTTGGATAAAAGCTCATCAGCATTAATGGATTTGTTTCATCGCCCAATCGGCGTGTTGGCGAACAAGTGGTTCACCATCTTCCAGGGCCTTTTTGAGGACCGGAATGTCGGCTGGATTAGCGTAGTTCCCCAATGCTACAGCCACATTCCGTAGATAGCCACGCCGTCGGGCACGCTGGACCGGGCAGTCCTTGAACTTCCGGTTGAATCCCTGCGGTGTGAGCATCAGATCGGCTCTCAAATCTGGGCTTGTCAGGCCAGAATATGGTGCGAGACTCTGGTCGTACTCCTTCCCCGCAAACCGATTCCATGGACAGACCATCTGACATACATCGCAGCCAAAGATCCATTTGCCCATCAGTGGGCGCAAATCGGGCGGGATTTCGGCCTTGTTTTCGATGGTCAGGTACGCGATGCAACGCCGGGCGTCGAGAGTCCGGTTCGGCAGGATGCAGCCGGTGGGACAGGCCTCAATGCAACGCGTGCAGGTCCCACAGCGATCGACTGTGAAGGGCGGGTCGGGTTCCAGATCGATGCCAAGCAGGATTTCAGCCAGCAAATAATAGGAACCGGCTACCGGGTTGATGAGGCAGGTATTTTTCCCGATCCATCCCAAACCGGCGCGCTGGGCCAGGTCGCGTTCCAGGATGGGACCCGTATCAGTATAGCAGCGGTGCGGCAGCGTCTTTCCAACCCGTTGCTCGATATAAGCAGATAAGGCTTTTAACCGTTCTGGTAAAACAAGATGGTAGTCCCGCCCCCAGGCATACGCGGCGATATGACCGGTGGGGCTAGCCTCTTCGTCAAGACAGGCAATTATTGGGTTGGGATAACGCAACCCAAGCACAAGGATGGATCGGCACTCAGGAAGAATTGCCCGTGGGTTACAACGACACCTTCGGGCACGTTCATCTGCCAAATAGTCCATCGAACCATGCCGCCCCAGCATCAGCCAGTTTTCGTAGACGGATACATGGGGCGGGGGATCGGGAGTGGTGACGCCCGCCAGCGTAAATCCCAGACGGCGGGCTTCATTCTTAAAAGCCTGGGTGAATGACACGGAAATTCTTATTTTTCCACTTGAATGTCCATCGT
>JBEKVG010000173.1:0-6218 GCA_049514195.1 Anaerolineales bacterium
AGGGACGTACAAATTATGGGAGCGTAATTCTTTTCCGTCACCACTCGGGTCACACCATAACGGGCAGCAATGTCGAGGACCGTTTTACATGGCTGGCTGCCCTGATAGAACCAACTGATCCATTGGATGCGGGTATACCATTCCATCACATCCGCATCGCGGTCCGGGGCAGATTTGAAATCCGCCAGGATCGGTGCGCCCGTCACTAGGCGAAAATTTTCCATCTTGGACGGGACCATGTAAAGGTCCCCGGGGGATTTATGCGTGGCAACATAGTTCATCATCGGCAGGGCCGGGTCATCCTTTTGGCGGGCGCTCTCGATTTTGAACCGCAACGCCCCGATGATCATCAACCCGACGATGACCAGCACGCTAGACAGGCGAAGCCAAAGCTCGGCCTTGCTTGGCTTTTTCAGCCAATCCATGAATTTTGTGACCCCATAAGCGATCAGGATGGTTGTTCCCATTGGCACAAGTACCACCGAGACACGCCAAGGAAAGATCAGAGCCAACCACTTATTGGCGGTAACGACCTGGATGATGGTCAAGATCAGCGCGCCTGAAGTGATGATCAGGAGGATGGTGAAAAGCTTCGTTTTTCGGATGATGAAAAGGCCAGTCAGTAGTATCAACGCCTGAAGCAGGACAGTCCAATTCAACCAGGAGGTGATTAGGGCGTGCTGCGGGTTGCGGAAGTTCACCAGAACATCCAGCGCCTCCTGAGCCAATTGAGGGGAGGGATCCGAAAATATATAAATAGTATAGATCAAGGCTGGTGCAACCAGTAGGAGAGATACAGTCCCAAGCAGCAAGGCCTTCTTCAAGTCATGCTCTGAGCGAAATATGATCCACATATACGCAATGGTTAATAATGCCCCACCCAGGAGATACACAGGATGAACGTACACCGCCGCCGCAATTGCCACCAGGCTCCAGAAGGGGCGTTTGCGCAGGAAAAGGTAGATGGAAAGTACCAGAAACACACCAAAGACACTCGGCTGGAATACCTGCCCAAGGATGCGCTGGCCAGCCACTCCCCCTTCAAACAGGAAGGTTGAATCAGCAGAGACCAGCTTCGATAATAAATATCGCAGTGCAGCCGAATGAGCAACCAGGAATAGGGTCAGGAAGACCAGCATTCGTATTTTCGACTTGCGCAGGTCGAACAACAGGTCCATGATGCCAACCATGCTGAATAAATACACTCCCATCAGGAAAGCATAGTAAAGATAGAAAGGCACCTTACTGTGGAAAACTGTGTATGTCAGATAAACCAGCCAGGTAAAGACGGGCATCGACTCCTGCCGGGTCGCCAGCCAGTCATGACTCAGGTACCCAAACCCAGCATCTGCCAACCCGTGCAGAAAGTAATCATTCTGGTTGCTGGTATATAAAGGGGATTGAGCATAGATGACACCAAAGACAAGGGAGCATGCCAGAAAACTGACCAGACCGATAAACCATTTGCTCCTGAAGAAGTGGCGGGTTGTCATTGTTCTTGCTCCACAATTAAGAAAATTAAGCGCACCTCCACCCATCAGCCGAAACCGAAAGTGGAAGTGCGCAAAAACTTCAAACCTGCATTTATTCCTTGCCCTGGATGAAAGCCTCGGTTTTCTCGCGGCAGATGTCATCCCGGAACTGCTTGGGTGGAGTTTTAAAGAAGTAGGCAGTATTTTTGTAGTACACAATACCTTGGACAAGCGAAGAGGCGCGATTGCCCACACCGATAATCGCCACACGAACTTTCTTTTCACCCATATTTTCTCCTTCGTTCATGATTCAAATTTTGGTTCATTAAGAATCTCCATAACATTCAAAGAAGCATTGGATTAAGTGTACTACACCTGTTGCAGTATAATCGAATCACCTGTGGATTCGGAAGCAGCTCTTCCCTCGGCTGAACCTACCTGCCGCATGGAACATTTGCTAGGATCAGCTGTATTTTGAGCCCCTCGCAGGGTTTGGAAGTGTTCCTGCATTTGCTCAACACGGCTGCTAGCGAATTGACAGGCCGCGAAACAGTCTCGCTCCTCGAACCGAAAGAATGCTTAAAACTGAGTCTCCCGAAAGTGGTCAACAAAATCTGCGCAGCCCATTATACCGAATATCTGCTGCTGGAAGGCAGGCGGATCAATTTTACCTTCATCCTGCCTGTGCCCCAGCACCAGCCCGCGACTGGCAGCCGCCTCTTTGCCCCCTGAACCCATGGAACCGACCTTCGTCATCGCCGGTCGACTGCACCGTGATTATCTACTGCCCCCCACAGGCCGTCCCCTGATTGATGTGCCGGGGGGAAATCTGCTGTATGCCACCGCCGGACTGGGAGTCTGGGACAGCCAGATCGGGCTGCTGGCGCGTGTTGGAGAAGATTACCCTCAAGAATGGCTGCTCTCCTTTAACAAACGCGGTTGGGATATCCGCGGAATCCACATCCTGGCTGGAGCCTTGGATTTGCGTTATTTCCAGGCCCGGCTTGACCCTCAGACCTTCCAGCGCACCAACCCGATTACCCACTTCGCCCGCATGAACCTGCCCTTTCCAAAAGCCCTGCTCGGCTACCAATCGCCGGCCGAATCTGATGATCGCAAGACGGCCCACCCTGCCTCGCCTCGTCCGGGCGATATTCCACCAGACTATCTGGATGCGCATGCCGCCCACCTGTGCCCGCTCGATTATATGACCACCAGCCGCCTGCTCTCCACCTTCCGGCAGGCAAATATCACTTTCCTAACCCTGGATCCATCCGCCGCTTACATGACCAATGAAGCTTTTGACAACATGCGCAGCCTGCTCCAAGGATTGACGGCCTTCCTGCCATCCGAGGAAGAACTGCGCGCCATTTTCTGGGGCCGTACCAATGATCTATGGCAGATGGCTGAAGCCCTAGCAAGCTTTGGCTGCGAACTTATCATAGTCAAACGCGGGGCGCATGGTCAAATGCTCTACGATAACGCCTCCAAGAAACGCTGGGAAGTCCCAGCTTACCCAGCCCATCTTGAGGATCTGACGGGTGCTGGCGATTCCTTCTGCGGTGGCTTTTCCGCCGGCTACCAAAAAACGTTTGACCCCTTGCGTGCCGTGCTGTATGGGAGTGTCTCCGCTTCCCTGACCATCGAGGGCAGCGGTGCATTTCATGCCTTGGATGCCCTGCCTGGTCTGGCCCAGGCACGCCTGGACTCGCTCTCCGACTTGGTACGGCAGGTATAATGTGGTATTAGTAGAGACGTAGTAATGCTACGTCTCTATGTGATTTCTTATGGTTGATCTCCAATCACGCCTCCTCGACCTGGCAGTCGCTATACAACAAATTCCCGCCCCCACCTTCCATGAAGCGAAACGGGCCGGGTTCGTACGTACCCGCTTTGCAGAAGAAGGTTTACAGGGCGTAGAGATTGATCCCATCGGCAACGTCTACGCCTGCCTCAGCAGCCACCACCAACCACCGTCTAGCAAAGGCCAAGCGCTGATTGTTTCCGCCCACCTCGATACGGTCTTTCCCCCAAATGTAGACTTAAGCGTCAGGCGTGAACGGAAGCTCCTCCTGGCCCCCGGCATCGGTGATAACTCCCTTGGTGTAGCTGGATTGTTTGGCTTGGTCTGGGCATTGCGTGAGCGGGGCATCTCCCTGCCCGGCGACCTTTGGCTGGTGGCTGACGTTTGCGAGGAAGGGCTGGGAAATCTGCACGGCATGCAGGCTGTGGTTGACCACTTCGAGACACCTCATGCGCAATCAGGCGGGCGGTCCGGTCCGCTGGCGTACATCATTGTCGAAGGAATGGCGCTGGGACAGATCTACCAGCGTGGTCTGGGTGTACGCCGCTTCCGTCTCAGTGTGCAAACTGCCGGTGGGCACTCATGGATAGACTACGGCCAGCCTTCCGCCGTTCACGAGTTGGCGGCGCTTTCTACCCGCATTACTACCCTTGAACTGCCGCCTCAGCCGCGCACCACCCTTAACGTGGGCATCATTTCCGGTGGATCATCGGTCAACACCATCGCTGCTGAAGCCATGTTGGAATTGGACCTGCGCTCGGAAAGCACAGCCACGCTGGAAGACCTGGTCAGACAGGTGAAGCAAATTATCTCCTCAGCACAGAAGCCGGGTGTCTTATTCGAGCTGGAAACCATTGGCCAGCGACCGGCGGGGGAACTCCCAGCGGAACATCCACTGGTGAAACTTGCTCAGGACTGCCTGCGGGAAGTGGGCATAGAGCCCCGCCTGAGTATTGGCTCCACCGATGCCAACTTGCCACTCAGCCTCGGTCTACCCGCGCTAACAATCGGCCTGACAACCGGCGGACGGGCACATACAGTGCACGAATTTATAAACATTGCTCCACTCGAAAAGGGAGTGGAGCAATTGGTGAGACTGGTAAGCAGGGCTTGGGACTAAAAGCAACTATCCAAATCAATCCTGCATGTGGCTAATTACGGCATCGCCAAACTGCGAGCATTTGACTTCGGTCGCGCCATGCATCTGGCGGGCGAAGTCATACGTGACGGTTTTTGCCGCCACCGCACCTTCCATGCCCTTGACAATCAGGTCAGCCGCTTCTGTCCAGCCCATGTAGCGCAGCATCATCTCGCCCGAGAGAATGACCGAGCCGGGATTGACCTTGTCCAGGTCGGCGTACTTGGGGGCGGTGCCGTGGGTGGCCTCAAAGATGGCGTGGCCGCTCTCGTAGTTGATGTTCGCACCGGGAGCAATTCCTATCCCGCCAATCTGCGCGGCAAGTGCATCCGACAGGTAATCACCGTTCAGATTCATAGTGGCAATCACATCGTAGTCGAGTGGACGGATGAGCGTGAACTGCAAGTTGACATCAGCGATGGAATCCTTGATGAGCAGCATCTTCTTCCACTTGCCATCGCCGTGCGTGGGCCATAATTTAAGCGCTTCCTCGACCTCACGCTTGATTTCATTTCGCTGGTCTGGCGACATCATGTCAAAGCCGGGATCAATCATCTTGGAGTTTTCCTCAACCGTAAGGTCAGGCTTGGATTCTTTGTTGCCCAGGATCCAGGTCTCGCGCTCGGTGACGATATCCTTACGAAATTCACGCTTGGCCAGGGCGTAGCCCCAATCCTTGAATGCCCCCTCGGTGAACTTCATGATATTGCCCTTGTGGACGAAATTCACGCTTTTGCGTTTGTTCGCCAGTGACCATTGAATCGCCGCACGCACGAGACGTTCCGTGCCCTGGACCGAAACAGGCTTGATGCCAATGCCGGCCGTATCAGGAAAACGGATTTTGGCATATTCCTTGGGGAAATTGTCTTTTAGTAATTGCTTGAACTTCCTGTTTTCTTCGCTGCCGTTGGCGAACTCGATGCCGGCATAAATATCCTCAGTGTTCTCGCGGAATATGACCATGTCCACATGCTCGGGGTGCTTGACCGGCGAGGGGACGCCGTGATAGTAGCGCACCGGACGCTGGCAGACGTACAGGTCAAGCGCCTTGCGTAAGGCCACGTTGAGCGAACTGATACCGCCGCCGATGGGCGTGGTCAGAGGACCCTTGATGCCAACCAGGAACTCGGTGAAGGATTGCACGGTCTCATCCGGCAGCCAGGTCTGGAACTGCCTGAAGGCCTTCTCTCCGGCGTAGACTTCCATCCAGTGGATCTTCCGCTTGCCGCCATAGGCCTTCCGGACCGCTGCATCGAAGACCCGTACCGAGGCGCGCCAGATATCCCGGCCGGTGCCATCGCCCTCGACATAGGGGATGATCGGATTGTCCGGGACCTGCAGCCTGCCGTTGTGGATCGTGATCTTGGCGCCCCCTGTGGGGACCGTAACCTGCTTATATGCCATACCAGCTCTCCTGTAGACTAATAAGACTGATTATATCAAATTTCGCCTCTTATTAGATGCAACGTGCACAGATTTGATGCGAAAATCCGCAAGGAAATAAATCCGCCCCTTAAAATCAGCGGCCTGACTGCACTCAATAAGGAAGACTTCCAGCTCAAGGGAAATTGCTCTAGGCTTCAACCTGCAGTCAACTCACGCATGACCCATTTTTTAAGAACCTATCCGAAAATTATAGAAGAACCGCATTTTGAGTGCCTGCACTCAAAAAGCGAACCTCTCCTGATTTTTCGGATAGATACTACGCATCGTCCGGGACTGCGCCCGGAAGATATGGCCCCTACGGGGCAGTTGACAAATAAGATTCGGATAGGTATGCTCAAATCGTCCCAACTGGAGGGAT
>JBEKVG010000174.1:0-6198 GCA_049514195.1 Anaerolineales bacterium
GGCACGCTTGGCATGCTGCAAACATTGGAAACGACCCTTTCGCAATCCCAGCCAGCGGCAGGTGAGGATGCAACGGTAAAACAGGCTGTCTTGTTGTTGGGACTGTCCCGTGTACAGCAACCGGAAACACTCGCCAATCCACAAGTAGAATTTGGCCGGCTGGCCTGGTCAGCAGTGAGTAATCCACAGCGGACCAGCCGCCTGATCAGCGCACTGGCGCTTTCGTCGGCTTTTCCTGCGGAATTTACCGGACGCTTGGAAGAAGCGTTGAATGCCTGGGAAAGTGTACCCGGCCGCGCAGTCCTGCCCGCCTGGAGACGGGCAGAAGTGCGCGGCAACTTGTTAGATTCCGGGATCACGCTGGCAAAAGGTGAAGGGAAGGGCAGTGGTGGAAGCTTCTGGATCTGGGCATGGCGATTTGGGCGGCGCTTGTTGCGACATAGCCGGCGCCTGACTGCCATGCTGGTGGGAAGCGCACTGGGCGCCGGTCTGGTGCTGGGTGGGTGGTATTGCCTGGTTTACCTGCTAGCCCAAGCCTGGGGTGAGGCCGGTTCCTATCTTGCAGCGTTTGCATTTCTGGGAGCCATGCTGGGGGCGGTCACAGCTCTAGGCGTGGGCCTGGCTGAACCGATACTGCTCGAAGACAGCCGCGAACCGGAGCTTCACCCGCCCCAATGGCGCCGACCGCTCCGGTATGCCTGGCTGCCAGATGGCCTGGGTGTTGTTCTGGCAATGTTGGCCTTTGGTCTTATGCATGCCCTGCTGGCCATAGTGGTCTCTTTCCCTATATTTAATTGGCACATGATTCCGATGGGTTTTCTCGCCGGGCTAGGGATCAGCCTGGGGTTATACGGCCAGCCGCGGGTAGGGCTAAAGCTGGGGTGGCGCGGATGGCTGCCGCGCCTGGCGGTGGCGGCTGTATTGGTGGCGGCGACCCAGTTTGTGCCGTGCCTGGCCGGGACGGATTGGTACAGCACCAACTTTACCTATGCGGCAAAAATATTCCGATCACTCTACATACATTATGATTATATAAGCCTTTTTTTCGTGAAAACCGCTTGTGAATCCGGCTTTGGCCTTAACGGACTGCTTTCCACCTTGAACGCAGCCGTGCTGGGTGCGCTGCTCACTTTTAGCTGTGCCTTCGGGATGGACACTGCACTACGCAAACTGAAGGAGTGGCGGCGAAGGGATAAAGATGATCCAGGAGGTGAAAAATGAACGCCCGATTAATGAAAAACAATCACGACAGGCGAGTGAATAGTCTCGAGCGGGTGAGCTGGCTGGCATTTGCTATCTTTTTCGGTCTGCTGATCAGCTGCGGACCTGTTGCTACTGCTATTCCTGCTGCCACTAATGCTCCTGCTACTCCTGCTCCTGTCGCTAGCGCTACTGCTACTCTTGTTGCTACTGCTACGATAAAAAATGGGGTAGAACCTGGATCCGGATATGATGTATGTGAAGATACAGATGCTGCTTGGGCATCAATCGATAACCTGAAACCACCGAATCAACTGTACACGCTCCATTCAAACAAATGCGATTCAAATCAATGGATTGGGGTGGTTGACGATGGGTTTGTCACCACTAATGAAACTGGCATCGCACTTCTGCATAATTCGGATTGCCCGGGTTTGTATGTTTTCCGAAATAGCGGAATTCAATTTAGCCCATGTGATCCGCAAGGGGCGGGCAACGGGATCTGTATGGGGGGCGCGTTTGCATCAAGATGTGATGTCGGCCTTGCCTCCCCGTCCGCTGAGCTAACCCTGTTGGGCACCTGGGTTTCGCTCATAACTTTGGATGATGGCGCACTATCGATCGTCACAGTTCTCGAGGGAGCAGCCGATGTGGTCCCCGTCACACAGCTGGATGGCAAGGCTGAGTTGAGGGATGATCATTCTTTCGTTGTAGAAATTGCTCAACGAAAATTGGATGAAACAAAAAAAATCACGCTGGAAGAGAATTATTCGTATTTCACCGCCTCCAATGATTACCTGGCCTCGCTACCTGCTGGCGTAGCTCTACTAGCGCGCAAACCACTTAGCCAGGAGCAGTTCCAATCCCTAATAGGACAGCTAATGCCTTTATACTCCCTGTTACCGGGATATCTAGAAGATGTGCGCGGGCACGCCAAAAACGACGGCCTGACTTTTCCACCGGTACCAGAAATCCTTTTGCAAGGCCAGGGCGGCTTCCTGACAAATAACATTGCGCAAAAGGTTGTGCTGATCGGTGTGGACTGGAACGCTGTGCAGAAGAATGTGGCTGGACCGCCACCCACCAGCCTGACTTTTCAGTTACCCGGTCGAGAAGGATTGCTTACCGATCCAGATTATGCATATAATCCGAGTAATGCTACCATAATAGCCGAAGCGGGAAAGATTAAGCAAATCATTCTGTTGATTCCCCCCGGAGACGACACCCTCCGAAGAGTGGCGAATTCCATGATGGAGTCTTTCAAGGCCATCGATATCTCATTAAATCTTGAGGAAGTTGCCCCCGCTGAAATGCAGCCCAAGGTCAATGTTATGGTCGCCTCGGGGATGCCCGTACTTTGGCTAGAGTGGCGATGAAATCAGGAGGTTGGTATGGGAGAGACTGACTGGCTGATCCCCAACGGGGTAGACGGTTCGACCGGGAATTACCTGTTCCCGGAAATCAATCTTGAACAGGCCAAGCAGTATATTCCTCAGGAGGAAACGACGGAAGACATCCTGCTGAAATGGATGAAGCAGCAAGATCGTACCGCCACCACCCTGACGAGAGAATTTCCTGCCGACCTGAACCCGGCTGACGTGAGCCAGGCTGGATGGGGGATCCTGTATGCCCCGGACCTGGACCTGCAGACCAAAGAGGCATTGCAGCGCCTGGTCAAGTACCGGCGTGAGCAGAGCGATGATCCACGCAAGGTTAAGGAGTTCACCTACAATGGCGAAACCTGGGCCTACAAATGGCTAAATCTCCATGGTGTCGCATCAGGAGTGTATGACCCGTACCAGGTGCCCTATTACCTGCTGATCGCTGGCAGCCCAAAGAGCATCCCCTTTTCCTTTGAGTTCCAGCTCAATGTAGGGTATGCAATTGGGCGGCTGCATTTCGAGACCGCAGAGGAATATGCCCGTTATATTGACAGCCTGATTGCTTACGAGAAAGCCACGGAGATCTCCAATTCTCGTGAGATCATCTACTTTGCTCCCAATCATGACCCGGCCACCAACCTGAGCACCTCCCAGCTAATTACGCCGCTGGTAAGCGGTGTGCCGGAGACTTCATTGAAACCAGCGGTGAAGCCGGTCGCCGAGGCAGGTCGTTTTACCACCCGAACCTTTCTTGGAGGCAATGCCAGCAAGGACCATCTGAGAGCAGTTTTTGCAACGCCTCCCGCGGAGCGAGTGCCTGCATTGCTTTTTACCGCCAGTCACGGGCTGGGGTTATCACAATCCAACTCAGACCAGACCATGCTCAACGGCGCATTGGTCTGCCAAAATTGGTCTGGTCCGGGCTCGATCACCCCGGAGCACTACTTTTCAGCGAGTGACTTACCAGCCGAGGCGCGCCTGCAGGGCATGATCACCATTCACTTTGCATGCTTTGGTGGCGGCACCCCCGACCATGACCGCTATGCCAAGATGGTCAAGAATCAACCGGACTATTCTTCAAAAAACCCATTCATTGCCGCCCTGCCCCGTCATTTAATGGCGCATCCTAACGGCGGAACATTAGCCTGTCTCTCCCATATCGACCGCTTGTTTACCACGTCAATCGACTCACAACGCAGTGGCCCGCGCTACCAACCCTACCGCAACATCCTCTACCTGCTTATGCAGGGCCAGCCGGTTGGACATCTCAGTCGAGAGTTTTCACGTCTCTCAGCTCACCTGGCTAGCGACCTCAATGAATTGGTGGAAGATCTCGAAATCGGAATGCAGGTGCCAGGCGAAGACCTGGTTCCCATGTGGATAGAACGCAATGACGCCAGCAGCTTCCTGGTACTTGGTGACCCTGCAGCACGTTTGCGCGTTGCAGATCTGCCCCAATGAGGAGCCAAGCAGAAGATTTTAGCCAAATAGATTATGGAACCAATCTAGAATGCGCTCCCAACAGGTCTTCGGTTCTGGCGGGATGGGGCCAGCACCAATATAAGCGGATTTAGCATACTGGCTGATGAATGCGAAAGGAATACGTGCGTAGCCGGCAGCGATAACGCTCTGGCTAGCCCAGCCGGTGCCCCAACTGTTACGAATCAGGAAGTATCCACCACCCGGGACATTTGGATCGGTCTCATAACCGACCATGCACATGGCATGCCCGCCTTCGACTTTCTCGCCGGGCAACGGCATGCGGATATCACCAGATGAATTGGCGGGTTCGGTGAACCAATAGGTGTAGACTGGCACTGTGAAAGCTACGGGGGATTCATTGGCCAGCGCCTGGCGTAGACTGTCCACGTTGGTGGCAGACAAACCACTGGAAGAGCTGATGCGATACGGGTTGGCCTTGTCCAGGATGCCCGCTGGTGCAGGATCCTGGGCTTCATTGCCAGGGATGGGGTTGGGGTTGTATGGCCAATCGCTTTCGACTGGGATGCCATCCACATCCAGACGGTCCATGGCCACGCGAATGAATGTGCCCTCAGCGTCGGGGAGCATGTCATGCTTTTTACAATCCCAATAGAGGAACTGCTCGGAGAAGTCACTCTGTGAACTCTGCTGCCCGCTCAGGAATTCGCGTACGGCTGTGCTGGCATGCGCCACGCAAGTGCCTCGCTGACCCTGGTCGCGCACCGGCCCAAAACGGTTATGCAGGTCAACACTTGGCAGCAGTGGTGCCATGGAAGCTGGGCCTCCGTCGGTAGGGATATCAGGATTGGGGTCGTCCAGGGCACCCATGCCATGACGCTGAATGTTACCCGCAGCAAAAGAGAATTCCGCAGGGAGAGCAGCCTGGGCAAGGTCAACCAGGTGGACGACATCCTGCTGGGTCAGGCCGGTCACGGTGACCAAACCGGCTATCCCTCCCTCCTGGATTGCAGCGCTGTGCAGCTCTTCGGCAGTGGTAATCCAATAGGCGGCCAACTTCCCGATAGCTTCAGTGGGGAAGCCTTGAATGGTACTGAGCAATATTCCTTTTTTTTCTGCCATTTTATTACTCCTTTTCAAATCAGATCATTGACACGTAGGCGGACGGCGGGATCGCCGATGATGATGTATCCTTCGGAGTCATTTCGCTTTACCCAGGCGGAAGCCAATTCCTGGTCGGGAACGATTGCGCCCTGGTATATGTTCTCCAGTAGATCGGCGAGGGCTACCGAGTATTGGGCATTACGCATGTTGATATCCTTGACAGCGTAACCCACCGGCAACCCATTTAATATATACCCTATGGTGTTACGGAACGGGCCGATTTGGTCGCCAGCTTCGAATGTGGTTATGGATGTATCCCATGCGCGTTCAACGTGACCGATGACTGCCAGGGCGCCGCCATTGGGGTGGGAGAGAAGAGTCTTTGGCAGGCTGGCGATGAAGGGAGACGGTGCAATCTGCAGCGGTTTTACATGAGCCTCGTGAATAAAGAGATCATTTAGGGGGGTACCAGCGCTATAACAGGCAAAATGGAAGGTGATCATGCCCTGAATGCGAGCCTCTGCAGGCAAGTCACTTGCTGAAAAGTAGTGCTCCGGGGCAATCTTTCCAAAACCAGGCCAATCCTGGCAAAGCAGGGCACCCTGGCTGGCGCGCTGCTCAGCAGGTTTGTTTAATGGCCAGACCATGCCATGGCTGGCAGTAAAAAGAAAAGCCGGTGGTTTGACATCAGGTGGCGGAGCAAAGACCTGGGTCAGCGCAGCACGTGTGGCGGTCTTCTCAACCAGCTTTTTGGATTGGAACCCCAGTTCCTGGGTTATGGGGGGTTGGTCAGGCAGACCGTCTGCGAGAGGGGTCACCAGCCGGTCAGCGCTCAGATTCGTGGGCGGGTCGAACTGGTGACGAGTGCCAAAGAAGACAGCCATGCGGGCGTTCGGGACGGTGGCGGCGTTCTCGTAATTAATCACCGAAGACACATAAGCGCTGTACCCCTCTGGTCTGTCAAAATCCAATCGACCGACGGCATAATTGACATCCAGCAAGTAACCGATGGGGAAGGAGATATACTCTGGGCTGCCAACCAGCAGCAAGTAAAAAGGGACCTTCTTGGGGT
>JBEKVG010000175.1:0-6192 GCA_049514195.1 Anaerolineales bacterium
AAAATGGATAAATGACGCGGCTTGCTGGACGTGTTACGGAGTAGTACATCCCAGAGTTCCACATTGTCTTCGACCGGGATAAAGATCAACTGGCTCGCGTGGATACCCTGGTAGTCGCATGAGAATTTTGAATACGAAAGACCATGACGGCACTCGTATTTCGCATAGGATAAATTCTTACCGGTTGGCTGCCAGGAGATGGTCCAAAATTCGCCGGTCTCATCATCTCGGATATAGACATAGTGACCTGGACGGTCGAGAGGAATGCCGTTTTGGCGAAAACGGGTAATGCGTCCATGTTCGGCCGATTTAAAGAAAGAATAGCCACCGGCGTTGTGGGAAAGAACGGTACACAAATCTTTCACGCCAATGTAATTGGTCCAGGAGACGGGCACATCAGGACGATTGATTACATATTCCCTGTTATTGTCATCGAAGTAACCATATTTCATAATGTTTTTACTTTCTCAATTTGTAGTGGCACAGAACTTTTTTAACCAATCGATCATCGCGTGCGCCTTTTCGGGCGAATCCGCTTCCACCATCAGGCGCAGAACCGGTTCGGTACCGGAGAAGCGCAGGAGTGCCCAATTATCGTTTTCGAGCAGCACTTTTGTCCCGTCATAATGTGTGACATGTACTACAGGGTATTTTCCTATGGTTGTTATAGGGGCTTCTTTTAATTGTTTGGGGATGATGACACGCATTTCCGGAGTGGCTGGGATGTTCTCTTCAAGGCTGTATAAATGCCCGGAAATCTTCCAGGCCTCCGCCTGCATCTCGGAGATCTTCTTGCCGGTGCGAGCCAGCATCTCAACTACCAGGGCACAAGCGAAGATACCGTCCTTGCCGAGAATATGACCACGTACCGTAAGACCGCCACTGGATTCACCACCTAATAGTGCATTATGTTCGAGCATAGCGGCAGCAATGTGTTTGAAACCAACCGGAACTTCATAACACTTTTCATTGAATTTGGCTGCCATTCGATCGAGCATATGGGTAGTTGCAAGATTTCGGACGACTCCACCACGCTGGCCGCGCACTTCATGGAGATACCAATAAACCAGCAGGAGCAAGTCGTTCGTTGAGATGTAGCAACCCTTCTCGTCAATGATGGCGATCCGGTCAGCGTCGCCGTCGGTGGCCAGACCCAGATCAAAGTGCCCTTCTTCCAGGTCATTGATCAGCAGTTGCAGGGATTCCAGATCGGGAGCCGGAGATCGCCCGCCAAAAAGCGGGTTACGGCGTTCGTGGATGAAGGTGACACGGCAACGCGCCTCGGTCAGTACGATACCCAACGTCAATTGGCCCACGCCATACATTGGATCCACAATGACACGCAAGTTGGCTTTGCGGATAGCATCCATATCAATTAATTTTTCGACGGCATCTACATATTCATTGGTCATGTCACGGCGCTTGACAATGCCGGCTTCCACCGCCAGGTCGAGATCCAGTTTGACCACATCTTTGGAAGTGAGACTGTTGGTTTCGGCGGTAATCTGGTAGGTTTCCTCATCCATAAGGAGAGAGCCATCGCCGCGGAAAACTTTCAGGCCGTTCCATTCCGGTGGGTTGTGGCTGGCTGTGAAGACCAACCCGTAGGCAGAGTTGAGCTGGGAGGTGGCATAGGTGACTAGTGGAGTAGGGCAATCCTCAGAAAGCAAAGTGACCGGGACATCGTTTCCGGCAAATACCTCTGCAGCGGTCTCAGCGGCGCGGTCAGAAAGGAAGCGCCGGTCATAACCAATCAGGACGCCGCGATTTTCCTGTCTCATTCGGGTAATTTCGTTTGCCAATGCCTGGGACAGTCTGCGAACGTTATGCATGGTGAACCCTTCGCCGATAACAGCCCGCCAGCCGCCGGTCCCGAAAGTGACCTGGTCTTCGGCCTCAGGCCGATGTGGGCGGAAGAGCCGTTTCTGGAGGATGAATTCTGCATTTGCCAGATCATCCGGTGTGTTGATACCTTGAACCTCGTCCTGGTCATACGTCTGATAGCTCTCGACCAGCAAGCCTGAGCGGACGAGCTGGTGGACACAGTCGGTCAGTCGCAGACCTCCGTAATCAGGTGCGAGGGGGAGTCTTTCCAGTGCTGGGAAAATTGTATCGGCACGTACAACATAAGCACCAATATTGAGTTCGTGGATAGCGCGCACGCTCTCAGAAGCTTCGGCCGCCTCAATAATATCCACTATTTGGCCTTTGGTATCACGGATGATGCGCCCATAGGGATATGGCCGATCCACTACGGCGCTCAGGAGGGTCAGCTTGGCCTGGCGCAGGCGATGGCGATTGAGCAGCCCGCGGATGGAGTCGGAACGAAAGAGCGGGGTGTCGCCATAAATAATAAAAAGGTCACCGTGAAAATCTGCTAGCTGGGGTTTCAGTTGCAGGACGGCATGGCCTGTGCCGAGTTGCTTTTCCTGGCAAATATAATGATATTCGCCACCCAGGTGTGCACGCATTTTTTCACTCTCGGTCCCGACGACGATATAAAGGTCGGCAGAGCTGACCAATTGCAGTGTGTTTTGTATGACATAATCAATGACTTTGCGCGAGCCGAGGTTCTGGAGCAGGATGGATCGGTCATCCGAGATACCCGATTCTTTCCCCGCGGCAAGGATAACCGCCTTCAATTCCGAGTGGGTATTCGCAGACTGGTTGGGCATTCCGGTTCTCCCGTGTACTGACTGTTGAAACGATATTTTCTATTATATAGTTAAAACGTCCTGAAGGTTTGTATTTAGGACTGGAAATCCTAAAAAACCATCGGGACGTTTGTCGAGATAGTTGAAGGAAATCACTTTTCCGATATGGTAATACTTTCGATGGCGTCGCCTGGGAAGTTGGGATTCTGGGTGGGGTCACGGCGCGTAAGACCGTTGACCACATCGATGCCGCTAACAACTTGACCGAAGATCGTGTAGTCATTTTCCGATAGGGCATATGGCCCAAACATAATGAAGAATTGGCTACCATTGGTGTCAGGACCGGCGTTGGCCATGGCCACCACACCAGCCTTGTCAAAAAGCAAATCATTCTTTTCATTGACGAAGGTGTAGCCGGGACCACCCATGCCTGTACCGGTCGGGTCGCCACCCTGGGCCATAAATCCTTCCAGCACCCGATGGAAGGTGACGCCGTTGTAAAATCCTTTCCGTGCCAGGAACACAAAGCTGTTCACGGTGATGGGTGCCTTGTCTGGATAGAGTTGGATGACGAACTCGCCACCTTTTACCATTTTGACAGTGGCAAAATATTGTTTTTTAACATCGATCTGCATAGGTGGCGGAGTTGCAAATTGCATTACCGCAACAGTCGGTGCGGCCTGCCCGTTATTTGCTGCTGGAGCGGTAGATGTTACGTTTCCGGCATTTGTTTTGGGTGATCGAGAATAAACTATGATCACGATAACGGCGGCCGCGACTAGGATAACCATACCAATTGTAACAATCTGAACGATTTTCTGTCGGTCTTTACGAAGACGCTTTTCAGTTCTGATTGCATTTCTATTTTTAGGCATATTAGAGCTCTCCTTAGCAAGCTTATTGAAACTATTGTGTTATTCTACTATAAACCTTTTCACGTAGGACAGCCTTAACTTGCAAACGAAGAGATTAATTCACCGCGAAGAGCGCCGGGATCTTGTTGAC
This sequence comes from Anaerolineales bacterium, assembly GCA_049514195.1. Classification (GTDB taxonomy): domain Bacteria; phylum Chloroflexota; class Anaerolineae; order Anaerolineales; family Villigracilaceae; genus UBA877. The sequence goes on from JBEKVG010000175.1 coordinate 3,660, forward strand.
ATATTCATAGCGAGGAGATTGCTTCACCCGGCCAAGTGCGCCGGGTTCGCAATGACATACTGTTCAATGTAAAGATTGCTTCACCTGACTAAGTGCTCGGGTTCACAATGACATACTGTTCAATGTTAAGATTGCCTCACCCGGCAAAGTGCGCCGCGTTCATAATGACAGGATTATTCCACGGTAACGCTTTTAGCCAGATTCCGGGGCTGATCAACGTCGAGGCCACGCAGGTTGGCGATGTGGTAAGCCAGAAGTTGCAGCGGGATGATCGTAACTACGGGTGAAAGCATCCAGGGACAATCCGGAACCCACAAGACATGGTCAGCCAGAGATGCGACCAATTCATCACCATCGGTCGCCACGGCGATGACCGTCCCACCGCGTGCTTTGGCCTGCTGGATCTGGCTGATCATTTTTTCGTGCCAGGGGTCTTTAGGCGCAATGCAGACTACCGGCATGTGCTTGTCAATAAGGGCGATCGGTCCATGTTTCATTTCCCCGGCCGGGTAGCCTTCCGCGTGGATATAAGAGATTTCCTTGAGCTTTAATGCACCTTCGTAGGCAATTGGCATATTAATCCCACGTCCCAGAAACAAACAGTCACGCACGTTTTTCAGTGCATGGGCGACTTTCTTAATTTCCGGTTCGCTATATAAAACCCGGCTAGCAAGTTGGGGTACAAGACGCAGGTCAGCAACTAGGGCTTGACGTTCCGAATCGGAGATCGAGCTTCGTAAGTCTGCCAGCAGAACGGCCAGCATGTACAGGTCGACCAGGGGGGCGGTGAAGGCTTTGGTGGAGGCGACCCCAATCTCAGGGCCGGTCTGCATCGAAAGGCTGCCATCCGAAACGCGCATAGCCTGTGAGCCAATGGCATTAACAATGCTCCAAAGAAGTGCGCCTTTCCGACGACCTTCCTCCATGGCGGCCAGTGTGTCAGCGGTTTCACCGGACTGGCTAATGGCCAACACCACGCAGTCGTTGTCCACAATGGGATCACTGTAACGAAATTCGGAACCAATCTGGACCTCACAAGGCATACGGGCAATCTTTTCAATCAATATTTTCCCAACCATACCAGCATAGGCAGCCGTGCCGCAGGCAGTAATAAAAATCTTCCGGATTTTTTGAGCAAGCTCAGGGGTGAGGTTAAGTTCCGGCAAGCGGATGCGCCCGGCCTGAAAATCAACCCGCCCAGCCAGCGTATCGGTCAGCGAACGCACCTGTTCATGGATTTCCTTTTGCATGAAGTGCTGGTACTCGCCTTTTTCAGACGCCGCTGCGTCAAGGTTGATTGAATGGATCCTCGGTTGGATGAGTTGGCCCACCAGCGTTTCCACACGCACCTTCTCACGTGTCACAATCGCCATCTGGTGGGATTCCAAGAATACGACACGCTGTGTGTAATCAATGATTGCCGGAATATCGGACGCAATGAAGTTCTCGGCTTGACCCAGGCCGATCACAACACCTCCAGCGTTACCGATGCGGGCGCAGACGATCTTATCAGGTTCATCTGCCGACATTAAGACAATACCATGGGCGCCCTTAATCTGCTGGAAGGTACGGCGAGCCGCTTCCACCAGACCCAAGCCGGCCGCCTGGTGCTTTTCGACTAGCTGAACGATTACCTCTGTATCCGTATCTGACTGGAAGTTTACCCCTTCAGCTGCCAACTCATCGCGAAGTTCCAGAAAATTCTCGACTATACCATTATGGACAATGACGACGCGTGCATTTGCGCTGAGGTGCGGGTGGGCGTTACGAGCGGACGGAATGCCGTGAGTGGCCCAGCGGGTATGGCCAATGCCTGGGGATCCACTAACGGGTGATTGCTCTATGAGTTCAACTAGCCGGTTCAATTTCCCGGCTTCACGCCGGACCTCGATATGACCATCGGTCAGGATGGCCAATCCAGCCGAGTCATAGCCGCGATACTCCAGCCTCTTGAGACCATTGAGAAGGATTGGCGTCGCATCGCGCGACCCAATATAACCAACGATTCCACACATGGGATGCCTCCGAATAAACGTGTCAAATGTTTCAGTTCCAAGTATCAGTTTATTAAAATTCGTGACACCTAGCACTCATGCAATTAGCACGTTTTATTGCCACTTCCTGCGTTTTTGTCTCACCAGTTGCCCGATGAGCGTTGTGGCAGGATTACTCTTGGAGGGAAAGAAAGTGGGGCTGTGGCATCCCCGGAGGGCTTCCGCTGATCATTCGATTTTTCCCTCACCCCATTACCGTCTCCGAAAGGGAGATAGGTTGGGGTGAGGGTTAGCTCCGCCTTGCGGTGGAGAACCCTCATCCTCGTCAGCTTTAGTAAAATAGTCTGATAGATTGAAATCCGTATAGTCACATCGGTATATGCAAAATGAAATAAAAGACTATTCAACTAAAGGCCATGCGCTAGCTTTCCCAAGATTAATTTATTTCTTGCTCCTCCTCGAAAACCAGATTTCGCTTGGATTATACCTGAAAAGAGCATTCCTGATGCGTGCATGGTTTGATTGGTTGCCTGCATTTT
>JBEKVG010000176.1:0-6158 GCA_049514195.1 Anaerolineales bacterium
ACCGGCGCTCGGGCAACTGAATTTCTGGATATAGATCTTGAGGATCTTAATCAAGCATCTGGTTCCATTCTTATTCGTAAGGGAAAAGGGAGCAAACCTCGGGAGGTTTATCTGGGTAGACTATCCAAACAGGTTTTACGGAAGTATTTGAAACATCGAAAAGACGATAGCCCGGCACTTTGGGTGACTCATCCCCAGTCTGGTTCTGAACGATTAGGATATGATGGGTTGCGGGCGATCATCCATAGGCGTTCCGTAGTAGCTAAAGTTGAAGAGCCATCCTTGCACGACTTCCGGCGGGCTTTTGCCCTTGCCATGCTACGAAATGGAACTGACGTTTATACTCTGGCAAAATTAATGGGGCATGAGGGGATTACTGTGCTTCAGAGGTATCTAAAACAAACCTATCAAGATACAAAGGATGCTCATCGTAGGGCAGGACCAGTTGATAATTCCAACATATTTGGTTTGGTGTAAGAGAAGCCAAGCCTCCCGGCTTCTGGATGTATGATGCGACCAGTTTGTGGAAGCGAGTATTTTGCTCAGCGGAAATGATCGCCGCCAGGGTGGTCTTGCCTAAGCCAGGTCCGCCATAGAAAACGACATGCTCTAGGGTGGTGGAGCGTTCGTGCGCGGAGTCGCAGGGTGGCGCACGTGCACCGGATGGATGAGCGCGAACAAGGCGGCAAAATTGCGGCTGAACCCGGTACGCAGCTGGGGTCCCGGATCATAAAAGCAGTCGTCAGCCAGCAGCCGTCCGGCACTTTTCTTGTACCCACTCGAAGATTCAAACATGGCCATCCATATCACCGCAGAATACCCAATGTCCATCGGCTGCCAGTGTAGTAATAGCAGATTGATTCTGAAACAGAGTTCTAGGATGACCTGTCGCCATGTACCAGACCTTGAGGGTGTTGTCGGATGATCCGGAGACGACCTGTGCGCCATCTCTATGGGCAACTCGTTCGTTTATCGTCAGGCTAGCAATCGAGTATACTGTTTCCGGCGGAACGTTTTCAGATACCCACCGTCTACAATACAGAGATGAAACGCAACCGAAAACTCTTCTTTCTCAGCCTTCTGGCAGTGATCCTCCTAATCGGGAGTCTGCTTGCTTATACATTTGCTGGACTGCCGAATGTCGATTCTCTACCCCAGCATCTAAGACAACCCAGCTTGCGAATTACCGACCGGAATGGCCGCTTGCTCTATGAAGTCCTGCCCCCAGGCAGCGGACGGCACGCAGTCGTCTCGCTGGCCCGGTTGCCCATTTGTATTAAACAAGCCACTCTGGCCGCCGAGGACGAGAATTTTTACCAGAATTCCGGCGTAGACCTCAAGGGCATCCTGCGAGCGTTTTGGATCAACCTGCGGGGCGGGGAGACGTTGGCAGGTGGGAGTACCATCACGCAACAGGTGGCGCGCAGCTTTCTGCTGTCTGATGAGAGCAGCCAGCGCACTCTTCGGAGAAAGTTGCGTGAGGCGCTTCTGGCCTGGCAGCTGGCGCACAAGTATTCCAAAGATGATATCCTCGCCCTGTACCTCAACCAGACCTATTATGGCAGTTTTACTTATGGGGTGGAAGCAGCCTCCCAGACCTATTTCGGCAAGCCGGCTTCGGATTTGTTGCTGCCCGAATGTGCCCTGTTGGCTGGTCTGTCCCAGGCGCCCAGCTTGTACAATCCCTTTTCCAATCCAGACGGAGCCCTGAAGCGCCAGCAGGTTGTCCTGGGCCTGATGAAAAAGGATGGTTTCATCAGCCAGGAGGAATACCAGCAGGCCGAACAGTCCCCGTTGAGCTACAACCAGTCCCCATTCCCCATCAATGCACCTCACTTTGTCTGGATGGTCAAGGATCAGGTGGACAGCCTGTTCGAAAGCGGCAAGCTGGATCGAAACGCCAGTCTGGTGGTCCGCACCACGCTCGACCTGGATGTCCAGCGGATCGCCGAGGCGGCCATTGCCCGTCAAATTGCCCGGTTCAAGAATGACCAGGGGATCGATCACCATGTGAACAACGCCGCCCTGGTCGTCCTGGATCCCCGCACGGGAGAGATCCTAGCACTGGTTGGCAGCGCGGATTATTTCAACGCCGGCATCGATGGCGCGGTCAATATGGCCATTTCTCCACGCCAGCCGGGTTCGGCGTTCAAGCCGTTCATCTACGCGGCTGCCTTTGATCCTCAATCCAGCTCCCCCTGGACGGCTGCCACACCCATCCTGTATGTACAGACGGTATTCACCACCCATGATGGCAAGAGTTACATCCCTCAGGATTATGATACCCTTGAGCATGGTATCGTTCCGGCCAGGGTGGGGCTGGCTTCCTCGTTGAATATCCCGGCTGTTGCCACACTCAACAAGGTGGGCGTTAGCAACATGGTCAACCTGGCCCACCGTTTGGGGATTGCTTCCCTGGGCGACCCGAACGAATTCGACCTTTCGCTTGCCCTGGGCGGTGGGCAGATGACCTTGTTGGAGCTGACTACCGCGTATGCAACCCTTGCCAATCGTGGTTTCTATCCGGGGCATTACGCCATTTTGGACATCCGGGATGCGGATGGGAATTTACTCTACGAGCAGAAAAAAGCCCCGCAGACGCAGGCCTTCGACGAACGCGTGGCCTGGTTGATCAACGACATCCTCAGTGACGACCAGGCGCGCCAGATCGGCTTTGGCTTGAACAGCACGCTCAAGCTGGATCGGCCGGTGGCAGTCAAGACTGGCACCACTTCGAATTTCCACGATAACTGGACGGTCGGGTACACACCCAGTCTGGTGGTGGGTGTGTGGGTCGGAAACAGCGACTACCAGGCCATGCGGGATGTGAACGGCTTGACCGGCGCGGCGCCCATCTGGCAGGAGACCATCCGGGCAATCCTGCAAAACCGACCCGAGGAAAACTTTGTGCGCCCGCCGGATATGCTGCAATTGAATGTATGCACGTATTCCGGCCTTCTGCCTACCTCGCTGTGCGACAAGACTCACCTGGAATGGTTCATCCCCGGCACCCAGCCGACCCAGCCCGACACGGTCTACCGCCAGGTCTGGATCGACTCGGCCACTGGCCTGATGGCGAACGATTCCACGCCAATCGCCCAGCGCCGCCAGGTCATTATCCTGGACCTCCCACCCACAGCTCAGCGCTGGGCCCACTCCCAAGGTATCCGACTGCTCTCCGACCTGACCGCGCAGCCGGCCGCGCTCCAGTCCGGGGAATTGGTGATGCTCTCCCCCGATTCGGATAGCACTTACCGAATCTCCGATAACCTGGCTCTGTCTGACCAGCAGCTGCCCGTCGAAACCGCAGCCGGCCAGGGCGTGACTGGCATCTCCCTGTGGGTGGATGGCCGGCAGCTGGGTAGCTGCGCTTCGGCGCCTTACCTGCTCTGGTGGCAGCTCGCTGCAGGGACGCACCAGTTCTGGGCACAGGGCGTCTCGATCGATGGGCAAACGGTGAAAAGCAATGTCACCCAGATCACGGTGACGCAGTAAGAACAGACTGTGCAATTTGCATTTGCACAGCCTGTTTTGCAGACTCGTAAGCCGGGCGGCTATGGTTTTATAACAAACGAACTGCCACCGCTTCTTCCGGCGACATCCGGGAAGTAGAATTCGCTAGCTGTGACCGGCAGGACGTTGAATTTACCTGCGGTACTGGCACGTGCCATGTAGGTGATAACATACGTGCCTGCTGGCAGATAATCCGCCGACATGACCACCTTGGTGTCATAGATTTGCTTGTAGTAAAAGTACCACCAGCCCCAACCATATAAATCATAATCCCGGGTCGTGTATGAATCGGGGACCTGCTGGGAAGTCAACAGGGAGGCGTCAATCGCCTCAAGTCCGGCTGGTAGCGGGTCGTCAATGACTACATAGTGCAGACTGTCAGGGACGACGACCGTCAGGCGCACCTGCACTAGGTCGTTACGTTGAGCTTCCGTAATCGGGGTTTTGGGATCGCCTGGGTGGAAATACTGCCGCGAGAGGATGATGCCCTGGTCCAGTGGGGAAACGGACGCCACCGGCAGGGTGTAATCCAGGTAGGCATCGTAATACAGCGCACCCGGGCCGCTGCCGCGCGTCAGGACGAGGGAATTGACCGCGTCCGTCAGCAGTTTATCCGCTGTGATGTGTAAGGTGCTTGTCTCCATCAGGTGGGCCACATCCGCCTGGCCGGATTGGAGCAACTGCCCGTTCAGACCGACCGCATACGGAAAGTCCGTCTGGAACTCCCCTGAGAAACTCAACCAGTTAGTCAGGGCCATCAGCGACCAGGCGGTCTCCTGCGTGGAGGACCAGTGACTGGCATTGCTCTGTTTCATCATCCAGCGGATTCCGTTTGGGATGAGGGCGTTCTTAGGGTCGACCTGGATCAATGCGTTTAGCACGATAGCAGTCGTACGCTCGTCAGTGTTCCAATTCCAGTAATCCACGCTCTTTTCATTCCACCAGGCGCTGGAGGCAGACTTGGCTGCAGCGGTGTTGATTGCGGACAGCAGCATCTGAATGCGTTCATCCTGGGGATTGGACAGATACATGGCCTGCATTAGGAAGGCTTGTCCATAAATATCCAAATCGCTCCGGTTCATATATAGTTCGGTTGCCGTGGCGTCAGCCGGCTTTCCGCCTTCCGCCAGGGCGAAGAGCATGAAGGCCACCTGGTTGTTTTGCCAGATTTCCTGACCGGTGGTGGTCTCCGGCAAATTTGAGGCAAGATAGTTCAAGCCGTTCCCGAGTACGCTGTCCGAAATGGTGTAGCCGGATTTGCGGGCCTCGACCAGTCCAACGATGACATAAGCGCTGGTGGTAGGCTGGCTGGGCGAGTCTGGCCACAACCCCCAGCCGCCGTCGTCGTTCTGATTGCTGTTGATGCGCTGGAGTGCCGGGAGAACATTATCGTCCAGTGATTTCTGCAGATCGCTGGATGATTTTCCGGCCAGGGTCAGGGCGCGCAGGCTGAGCAGATTCGGCAGGAAGCGCGAGACGGTCTGTTCCATGCAAAGGTACGGATAGTCCTTGAGATAGGTCAACCCGTCGATCATGGAAGCTGCCAAAGACGGGGATGTGTCCACGGTCAGGCTGGCGTTTGTGTAATCCAGCATCTGCGGTAGGAGCACTCCTTGGGTGACCGAGTCGGCTGCTGTCAGAACCCCCGCGCTGCCGATCGTTTCGGTGACGTGGTACGCCAGGACCGGCAGGCCCTGTCCCGGCAGCGTGGCCAATGTCGGGCGGGTGGAATCGCTGTAGCCACCACCGTCGGCCTGCGCGACCAGGTCAACGCGCGTGGCGTAGCGTTGGACCATCACATCCCAGGTAACGTAAGCTTGCTGTTGAGCTGGCACCTGGACGGTCTGGGCGGCTTCCGACTGGAGGGTGACCCCCGCAGTGGTTGTCAGGGCGACTTTGACCGCCAGGGACCCGGTGGTGTTGTTGTGCACGACCGCTCCAATCTGCACCTGATCATTGCTGACAAAGAAGCGCGGCGTTTGCAGTTCGATGGACAGTGGGCGTGTGCTGAGAATCTCCTGGGTGGCCTCGCCCACGCGCGTGTCGTCGGTGACGGCGCGTGCATCCATCTGCCAGGTGGTCAGGTTGTCGGGCAGGGTAACCTTGACCTGCGCGGTCCCATCTACGCCGGTGAGCACCTGAGCCTGCCAGAAAGCCGTGTCCTTGAAGTCCTCGCGGACGGTGATGATACCCAGGTTATCATTGCCTTTGCCGCCTCCACCGCCGCTATGTTCCCCGCCCGGCGAAGTTTCCTGGTAATTGGCGTTGAAGTCTTCGGCGTTCACCACGATCGAGCTGGCCGTGGCCACCCCCAGGGCGCGGATCGGGTAGAAAGCCGCCAGCGGGGTCAACGAGTTGGATGGCGCCAGGGCCAGGGCAGCCTTATCGATCAGTGCCAGCGACACGTCCGCCTGGACCGGCTGGCCGGACAGGTTCTTTGTCACCACGGTATAGGACACGTTCTCGCCCGGCTGGGCGGAGGATTTATCGCTCTGGATACTGACGTTGAGGCCCTGCTGACTGGGATTGACGTTGAGGCTGACCATACCGACCCGGAAATCGGACGCATGCGGCCCGTCTGCCCCCTTGACCACGGTGACCGAGAGGTACATGATGGGTGCCATGTCCGCCGTGATAGGCAGCCC
>JBEKVG010000177.1:0-6097 GCA_049514195.1 Anaerolineales bacterium
GAAAACCGGCAATGTTACCCGCGCTGAACATCCTGATCTTGAACAACTCAAGGCGGAACATGGGCTCTGGTGCATGCTGTTCCACGAAGATAAAAAACACCAGCGACAGCGCGCCTCCGATCAAACATGCCAATACGAAGGGACTTCCCCAGCCCATGGTCGAATTCCCATATGGCTGGATGCCGTAGGTGGTGCCGACCAATAGGGCGGTCAGGCCCAGAGCGAAGAGCAGGTTGCCGGGAATGTCCAACCGCTGGTGCTTGCGGATCGTGGCCGTCTCGTGCAGGGCCAGGTAAGCCCAGATTGTGCCACCGACAGAGAACGGAACGCTGACAAGGAAGATATACCGCCAATTGATGGCCGACAGGATCCCGCCTGCGAGCAGGCCTATGAAGGTTCCACTTGTACCAGCGATCATATTGATGCCCAGCGCCAGGCCACGCTGGTTGGGCGGAAATGCATCCGTTATGATCGCGGTGGAGTTAGCCATCAGGAACGCCCCTCCCACCGCCTGGACCAGGCGGAAGATGATGATCTGCATGGCGGCGCCGTTCCCTGTGCCGTGCACCAGGTATAGCAGAATCGAACCGGCCGCAAAGATGGCAAAGCCGAGGTTATAGAGGCGCACCCGGCCGAACATGTCAGAGATGCGACCGAAGGTGACCAGGAGTGTGGCTGTTACGACCAGATAGCCCATCAGAGTCCACAACAGGTAATCGGTTTCCCCGCGCGCCAGGGGGTTGACGCCGATGCCGTGGAAGATGGCCGGCAGCGAGATCTCAACGATACTCCCATCGAGCATCGCCATAAAAAAACCCAGCGTGGTGTTGGAAAGGGCAATCCATTTATAGGCGATGCGCCCTTTCGTGAGGTCTAGTTTCTTTGGCATTAGTTCTCCCGAGAAGGGAAATTATATTTAAAATCAATGCGTTCATTATACTTTTTCTGATTAATTACAGCTTAAAAATGGTATTAAAGTTTAGTACTTTCTTAAAGGTTGAGTGCAAATGCTTGGCCTGGATGAGCGGCGAAGAAGCTTCTGGCAGAAGGATGAAATGGAAATCTGAATTGGCGATCAAGCCAAGTACTAAATTATTGATGATCGCCAAGACATGAACCGCGGAATGGTTTCTACGCCGAGTTTGATCTTTTCGGTAGGTAACGTCACGAGGATAATGCAGGCCGTTTTCAACTTGCTCGAATGAGTATAGTAATTGTAATAATTTGGTCCTATTCCCCTTCATTGTTGTAAGGAGTTGCCAGCCACCCTGCCAACCTGAATGCAAACCTGCCTTTGGGCAGGATAGGATCCCTGATCACAACATAAGTTAGACCTTATTCATGCTTGATTGATCAAGAATGGATAAAGTCTAGCTTGGCAACTTCCATCACTTAGTCGATCAAACCGACCTGTTTTCCCAGGATGAGTGCAATTTGTCGTGAAGCATCAGGTCGGGCCGCGTGGCGGCAGTTTTTCACCACGATCCTCCGTTCCTGTGGACGACAAATCCAGCGCGTCAGGGCACGCACAACTGCCAGCGGTTCCGGAGCCCAGACACCTACCCCTTCGGATAGGACAAAGTCCACGTTACCGTCTTCCTGGCCAGGCAGTTTGGCATACAGGATGATCGGCAATTCGGCATTGAGCGCTTCAGCAATCGTCCCCGGCCCAGCTTTAGTCACAATGACATCTGCAGCACGCATGAAGTCAGCCATATCATGGGTAAAACCATAGATAAAGGCCTGATTCTCCCAGGTCTGTTCTTTCAATTCTGCCTCAAGTTTGCTATTACGCCCGGCGACGATGATCAGGCAAACATCCAGCCCTGATTCGTCAATGGCACGCGCCATCTCCGCCAATGGTCCCATTCCTTCGCCACCTCCGACCAGCAGGATAACCTTCTTGGCCTGCGGCCAGCCTAAATGCTTGCGTAGAAGAGCTTTGTCACCGACCGGGGCGCTGCAGCGTTGTGAGACTGGTTGCCCCACTACGCGGACTTTGTCGGGCGGCATGTCATATTGAATGGCATTCTGACGAGCCATTTCAGTCGGGACGAGGATCAGGTCGGCACGCTGGTCGAACCAAAGAGCATGTGTGGAGACCAAGTCCGTTACCACTGTGACAAATGGTGGGCGGTCCTTCCTGAGGGCTTTTAGGGCAAAGGAATTTACCAACGGGTGAACACTGACCAGCATATCACTATGGTGGTCGCTCACCAACCGACGGGCAGCACGCCGGACATAAGGCCAGAACGTCGAGGTCACAATACGCGCCTGCGACCGGCCATCGCTGATATCGAACATGGCACCCCATAGCTCCGGTACACGCACCATGTCTGGGTAGACTTCAGGTAAATGGTTGAAAGGCGGCGGGGCATATTCTTTAAGGAAATCCACCATTTGTGTTATCACGGCCTCTCCGAACTCACTATGAATAGCCTCGATGATCGCTTCACTGGCGGCGCGGTGCCCACCACCTGTATCTGAAAAAAGGAAAGTAATGTGTGGTTTGTCAGTCGGAAGGTTGACCATGGGATTCCTCCGGTAAAACAGCCTTTATCCGCCGGGCCAATTCACGGCGCGTTAACATCACCCGCCGCCCACACCCTTTGCACTCCAAACGAATATCCGCACCGAGCCGGACAACTGTCCACTCGTAGGAGCCGCAGGGATGTGGTTTGCGCAGACGCAGGTGAGCGTTGAGCTGCAAATCCGGGAGCATATTTGAATACAGAAGTGAGAAGAATAAAATGCTTTGCAGGGAGATTATACCGTAAGAGACTTGCTGCCCAAAATCTGTGATACACTATCGCCGAAAACTGTTCAGGAGAATGTCCATGTCTACTCGTGATACTTACGATATCGAAATTGCCGGTCTTAAACGCAGCCTGCGGTTATTTGAGATCAAGCCTGGTCTGAAAATCGCCATCCTGAACATACTTGGTGACACTGATTTGGTGCAGGCGTGTGCCAAAGCCTTGAATAAGAAACTCAAGGATGTTACCTTTGACGTTATCGTGACAGCGGAAGCCAAGTCCATTCCGCTGGCATACGCCCTCTCGGTCGAGTCAAAAAAGCCCTACATCATCCTGCGCAAATCCTACAAGCCCTATATGGGTGCGGCGCTCATTGCTGAGACGCTTTCCATCACTACAGGTGAGCCGCAAACCTTGATCATGGACGAGAAAGACCAGGCCGACGTCAAGGGCAAACGCGCCGTGATCGTGGATGACGTCATTAGTACAGGTTCGACCCTGCAGGGGATGCGCATGATCATGGAAAAAGCCGGAGCGAAAATCGTCGGAGAGGCTGCCATCCTGACTGAGGGGGAGCGTGCCAAGTGGGAGAAGATCATCTCCCTTGGGCATCTACCCCTTTTTACTGATTAGTTTTTGTTTTTGTAGACGTGGGAGAGCCTTGATGGCTCTCTCTCGTTTTAAAGCCGCAACTTTGTCAGGTAACTCTTCCACGTACACCAACCGCACCGGACGCCGGCTGCGCGTATAGTGTGAACCTGTCCCGCGGTTATGCTGGACGAAGCGTCGTTTTGGGTCCGTGCTCCAGCCGGTGTAATAGCTGCCATCGGAACATTCCAGGATATAACAATAAAAGTCCATGGGCTTTTGGGGATATGGATAAGGTGAAAAGGATAATTTCCGTGTTAATCTTTCTTTACCTTTTTATATCCCAGGCCGAGCAGCTTCCCCAGACCAAGCTGTTGCATCCAAAGCTCGCTGAATGATGGGATTTCCTGCTCGAGAGACTCAATAGACTGCCAGTCGCCATCCGCACGCGCACGCCGCCATTGGGCACGTCCTTTCAAGATGCGTTCGAGACGGATCTGGAGGTTCTTTTTTTCCTCCTCATCAATCTCGTCGCGCAAGGATTTCAATGTGGCAATGTAATCGTCCAATGTACGGACGGTGTTCACGCGGTTCTGTCGCGCAGCTTCGACCAAGGCTGTCGACTCTTCTGAATCGAGCAGCCGCGTGGCAGTCACAAACGGCCGCCCGGCTAATTTGCGGATATCGGACCAGCCGCGTTGTTCAATGATGGTCTCTGTCAATGCAGCCGCGGCCAGGGCCGGTAATGTGTGAACGACTGCCATGATGCCATCCACCTCGGCCAGGTCGGCAAAAAAGGCGCGTGCACCCAGCAGGGTGACAAAACTGGCAGCCAGTTTGATGGCTTCGCCAGCAGTCCTGGGAGGGGCTGTAACAGCCACCAGCCCGTTTTGGAAAAGATCGGCACGTGCTGCCTCAATTCCAGAGCTAATTTCATCCAGGAGGAGCGGATTAATGGCAGGGGTCAAGCCGACATAGTGGCGCCTGGGTGGCAGAAACTCTTCCGCCCAGGATGCCACCGCTTGTTTGACGGGGGCAGTATCAATCACCAAACCTTCCTCGCGCACGTCCTGTGCGATAGATTTAAGGGTCTCGTAAACCTGATCAAGTGGCAGGGCCAGGAGGACCACGTCTGCCCATTTGACAGACGCGGACAGGTTATGCTCCACATTCTCCACTGCTGCCATCTTCTGCGCCTTGCGGGTAACTTCCGGTGAATTATCATACCCACGCGTGGTAACCTGATCCTTGTGATTCGCCAGCGCCAGCCCGATCGAGGCGCCGATTTGTCCCAGTCCGATAATGGTAATCTTAACAGTCATTGTTTCCTCATTGTTTCAATTCTCATCGTCAGCAGATTGCAGAGCAACCAGCAGGCGTTCGGTTTGCGAACCCAGATTCGTGAGAGGCGCATCATGGTGATGGCGGATCAGTTCCACAGTCTGGGAGGTTACACCCGACTGAGAGGCCAGGTCCGCGCCCCACTCGGCATGCTGTGCAGCCACCACGAATGGTCGGCGCAGCCCGCTCGGCATTCCTGTGGCCCATTGCCGGGCAGCGCCTCGAAAGAGATGCTTTCCCAATATAACCGTGACACGCTCAAGGATGGACAAGGGATGCAGGGTTTTTCCCACATCGTGAAGGAGGGCAGCCGCTAGCAGATCCGGGTTCGCATGACCGGTCACTTCCAGGCTTTTGAACATCGAATAAGCGTGCATTTGTTCCGAAGGCTGCATCCGTCGGAATAGACTGAGTTGAGCAGACGTGAGGTAAGGAGAGAGAGCCTCGCTTGGGATGCGCGTGCGGGAACCGAGCAGGGTATTCCTGAATTGGCGGGTGCGGTAGGCAAGGCGGGAAATCATCACCGAATAACTCCGGCAGGGCGGATCTCTTCTATAGAAGGATTATAACATTGTGATTGTGATAGAATCGTGAGAGCCGGGGACGCCGACCCCGGCTCTCTTGAAAGGAGGAGAAGAGAAATCGCCTTACCCTTATATATTACCATCATGGTCTAAATTGTGCTTGACGGTTTCCCTACGCTTACCCTACGCTTGTCTGACAATTACTTAAGCATTTTTTAAGGGAAAAGGCGAATTTTGTGATGTTGACCGAAAGAGGCGCCTATGCAAAAGAAATCCGGATTGTATATTGGCGAGAGCCGCGAGACGCCCATTGGCAAACTCTGGCTGGCAGTATCGGATCTCGGGCTGGTGGCAATCGAGTGTGGTCTGACCCAGGCTGAATTCGAAACCTACCTGGTCAAACGGTTTAAACGGACCGTTGAGGTCGCTCCGATGCATATCCAAGCAATCGCCGGGCAGTTGGAAAAATATCTTTCTGGGTGGCAGCGTACCTTCACCCTGGTAATCGACTGGACGGTGCTGCGGCCCTTCCAGCAATCTGTATTGCAGATTACATACGAAATCCCCTATGGTGAGACAAGAACATACAAGGAGATCGCCGAACGTATTGGCAGACCGCACGCCGCGCGTGCCGTGGGTCGCGCCGAAGCCACCAACCCGATGCCGCTGGTGATACCCTGTCACCGTGTCATCGGCACGGACGGGAAATTGCACGGGTATGGTTTGGGAGAGGGGGTCAAGACGAAGGAGTGGTTGTTGAAAATGGAAGGTGCATTGATGGCGTGAAATGACTGATTTCCGTTCCGGTTTCATCGCCATCCTCGGCAAGCCCAATGTGGGCAAGTCTACATTGGTAAATGCTCTGCTCGGTCAAAAGATCGCCGCCGT
>JBEKVG010000178.1:0-6909 GCA_049514195.1 Anaerolineales bacterium
CCTCCGGGCAGCGCGTCAAACTGAACCTGACTACCGAATACCCCTGGCAGGGACAAATCCGGTTGGAGGTGTTGGAATCGGGCCAAGCCCTCTGGGCATTATCTCTGCGCATACCCGAATGGAGCCAGAACCCAACTCTCTCCATCAATGGAAAAATTATAAAGGAATGGCGCCTTGAGAAAGGATATCTTATCCTGGAAAGGGCCTGGCAAGCGGGAGATGTCGTTGAGCTCGAATTGGGGATGGAGCCGGTGCTTGTAGCTTCCAATCCGCGCCTCGATGCAGCCCGCGGCTGTCTGGCAATCCAGCGCGGCCCGATCGTATATTGCCTGGAGGACATCGATCAAGAAGTAAAGGGACGCTTGCTTGATGTGGAAATCGATAAGAATAGGCCACTGATCACCCGGTGGGAAGCCGACCTGCTGAATGGGGTCATGGTTGTGGAGGCGGGCGGCCAATTCAGGGATGTCGAAGCCTGGTGCGACCATCTCTACCGGCCGGCAACATTCCCTGTTCAAGGAACCGCTCACCCTGCCCGACTGATCGCCATCCCTTACTACGCCTGGGGTAATCGGGAGATCGGTGGTATGCGAGTCTGGATTCCGGAAAAAAAGTCGTAGGATGGGAGCGAACCATATCATGGTTGAATTCGTTAAGAAAACCAACAGCTTATTCTGTTCACTGGATAATGAAATCATTGAAATTGAGCCTTGGGGGCGGAATGGTTTACGCGTTCGCTGTACACAGTCCGGCGAAATTAAGCGGGATTGGATCAATGCTCTAATCAACCCGGGGGATTATCAGGCTGAGTTGGAAATTCACCCAAATGGAGCAAATATTCGGAATGGGGAGATGAAAGCTGTTATCAGTTCCAAAGGTGAAATTTCTTTTATTAATGTGAATGACGGAAAAGAATTAAAGGGGATTTATTCCATATCGATTGTTGTTTTGAGGCCTATGACAATGAACATATCTACGGCCTGGGGCAGCACCAACATGGTCGATTAGATCAAAAGGGCTGCGTGATTGAACTGATCCAGCGGAATACAGAGGTCAGTATTCCATTTTTACTTTCAAGCAGAGGTTATGGTTTCCTTTGGAATAACCCGGCTATTGGCCGAGTGGAGCTTGGTTACAATGCTACCCGATGGGTCGCCGAATCTGCTCCTCAAATTGATTACTGGATTACCACAGGGAAAGGTCCTGCAGAGATTTTGTCTACCTATGCTGATGTCACCGGACATGCTCCCGTGTTCCCAGATTGGGCGTCTGGTTTTTGGCAAAGTAAATTGCGTTATGCAAGCCAGGAAGAGTTAGAGGCAGTTGCCAGAGAATACCATCAACGGAATTTGCCATTATCGGTGATCGTCATTGACTTTTTTCATTGGACCCGGCATGGTGATTGGCAGTTTGACAAGCAATACTGGCCTGACCCTGGGGGGATGGTAAAAAGATTGGAAGAAATGGGAATTAAAGTGATGGTGTCGCTCTGGCCTACGGTCAGCCGATTATCCAAGAATTTCTCGGAGATGTGGAGCAACAAATTTATTATCCGAAACAAATTAGGTTCTGCTGCCCAGATGTATTTTGTGGATAATCAGGCTGAAGACGGGATTTATCTTCATTATTATGATTCCACGCACCCTGGTGCAAGAAAATTTATTTGGGAAAAGGTCAAACAAGGATATTACCAATATGGAATAAAAATATTCTGGCTGGATGCTTGCGAGCCGGAAATGTTACCTTTTATGCCAGAAAATCTGCGTTTTTATGCTGGCGATGGAGAAGCCGTTGCTAACTGTTATCCTTTGGATCATGTTCGGGGGTTTTACGAAGGGATGCTGGCAGAAGGCGAAAAAGCACCTTTGTTTTTATGCCGTTCTGCGTGGGCGGGCAGTCAGCGTTTTGGCGCAGCCGTTTGGTCTGGAGATATCCAATCCACTTTTTCAGCACTGCGAACCCAGGTTAAAGCGGGTTTAAATATGAGTCTGAGTGGGATTCCCTGGTGGACCTGCGATATTGGAGGTTTCCGCGGGGGTGATCCTACATCAATTTCTTTCCAACAATTGATTGTACGCTGGTTCCAGTTTGGCGTTTTCTGCCCCATTTTCCGCTTACATGGCCACCGTCTGCCCAACAAGGATGATTTTAATGGCGCGCCGAACGAGGTCTGGTCTTTTGGCGAGCCTGCATACCAAATCATCCGAAAATATATGACGCTTCGTGAACGACTGCGTCCCTATGTTATGCAACAGATGGCGAATGCATCTAAAACAGGTATTCCACCCATGCGTCCCCTTTTTGTTGATTTTCCATCCGACCCTGTATGTTATCAAGTTGAAGATGAATATATGTTTGGATCAGACCTGTTGGTAGCGCCTGTTCTGGATGCTGATATCAAAACGAGAAACGTATATTTGCCTGCCAATGGCACCTGGAAAGATGCCTGGACAGATCAGGTTTACGAAGGGGGACAATGGCTTTCCGTTAACGTGCCTTTGGATAGAATTCCATTGTTCTTGAATGGCGATTCAAGCCTTCCGATAAGAGAAATGTAGTTGATGCGGAAATAATCGTCTTTCCCCAATTATTTGGCAAGGCAAATAATGATAAGATGATCCGAAAATAAGCCAACTCTCACAGAGATGTGTAGAAAAATTATCAGACGAAATTTATTGATATATTGCTGCTTTAATGGGTTGCAAATCCATTGGTCGTCTACGTATTGACTGGATTTTAAAAAATCATAGACTAAAGGCGTCCAATAGACTATCTTTTCTACTCTTTCAACGGATTAGTATTAAATCGTAGTCCTTTGGACATCAAGAGCGTTTTTGGTAATTTTCCTTATTAAGTCGTTGGTTGAGAGTTCAAGCATCTCCACACTCATACAGTGAGTCCTCGTAATAGCGAGGACTTTATTGTTGTGAGTCCTCAGAGTGGGATGGCGCTCGAGCCTTCGCAAAGCACATCGGAGCTCAGCACTGGGGACCTCACGCTCACTAGAGGCCTCCTTTTGGAGAGAACTTTTTTGTTGAGAGACATCATGTAAATACTCACACCTTACCAACTCGGAACTGGACCTAGACTTGCCATCCTTGCTTCATACCTGCTGCAACCGGCTGCAATGCCGGTAACACAGCATGGAAAACATGGACTTGGCGGACGAACAAACCCCCACAGGTGGCGATAGGATGGATAAGGTATCACCACCTGTACGGGTCGGACACTATGGACAGCCTCAAGAACTCTCTTACACAGAGAAGGTATGTTCATTCCAGGGTGACCGAATCAACGATCCCCACGATCACCGAGATGACACAGGCATCCGGATTGTTCAGCACCTGGCGCGCCCCATTGCCTTCCCGGTTGACCAGAACGGTATCCCCGATGCCGGCATGCGTGGTATCCAGGGCCAGGAAGTCCTCATCGGGCGACTCGCCTGCAAGCCCCAGCGGCTGCACCACCAGCAGCCGGCGATTCTTGTACTCCGGGTGACTGATGGTGGTAACTACGGTGCCAACGACTTTTCCCGAGGGTATAACTGCCTTTCAAGTAGTCTAAAAAAAAATAATAGCAACCGGAGATGAACAGAGATAAACAGAGATGGTTGGATAAAACCAACTGCGCGAAAGTTTCAAAAATGGGACACGGACGCCCAAAGAACGGGTGCAGGCGAGCGCGGACGTGTGCCCTGCATGGGTAAAACGCGGAAAAAAGCGCTTTTGCGCCGTCCTTTTTCAGAAGATCAGCGTTTATCCGCGTTTTTCCGAGTCCTATTCTTAAAAACTTCAATTGGCTGGTTTGCAAATATAAACAGGTATTGGCAGCCAAAAAGATGTCTTCATTTCAGGCTTGCAATCTTCCAACATTAAATCCGGCACACGCTTGAATTCGTCAAGGTTGTGTGTGACCAAAGTCACATTATTAGCAAGGGCGATGGATGCAATCAGCAGGTCATATGGCCCGATCAGTTTCCCCTGTTTCTCGAGTGCAGCGCGAATTCGTCCATAAATTTCAGCTGCCGGGTCATCAAAAGGCAGGGATTCAAAGGATGTGGAAAATCTCCTTACCAGTGAAACGTTCTCGTCGTTCCGGCTTTTAAGCGCACCATGATTCAACTCGGCTTTTACCACCGAGCATAGGCGAACCTCGCCAGGGCTGATCGAAGCCAGTTTACGCGCAACGTGAGTATTGCGGTTGTTCAGCAGTTCTATGCAAAGGTTGGTATCCAGTAGGTAGGTCATTTGATCTGGCTCCGTGCCTCGTAAGTCCCTTGAGATTCACGGACAAACGGCGTACCTTTCCACCCGCCAATCACTTCAGTAAAAAAGCCGACTGGCCATTCTGAAACGGGCTTTCCAGCCTCAATTGGATTAACAACCAGGATGATTTCCAGATCGGTGTTTTTAACACCAACCGGCGTTTCCAGTTTCAGGACGCCATCTTTACCAACATGTGTACGCAAGGTCAGGCTTTGCATGGTACACCTCCGGAATGATTCTACCCTAAATTTCTTCCATCACGTCCTTTGCATGGTTATCATTTCTGATTGTCGCAGGTCCCTACTGAGGCAGAAGGCGCAAAGAAAAACATACTACAACAGGTTGGGTCACTACTCCAGATAGACCGAATCGACAATCCCCACGATCACCGAGATGACACAGGCATCCGGATTGTTCAGCACCTGGCGCGCCCCATTACCTTCCCGGTTGACCAACACGGTATCCCCGATGCCGGCATGCGTGGTATCCAGGGCCAGGAAGTCCTCATCGGGCGGCTGGCCTGCAAGCCCCAGCGGCTGCACCACCAGCAGCCGGCGATTCTTGTAATCCGGGTGACTGATGGTGGTAACTACGGTGCCAACGACTTTTCCTAGGATCATAAGAAATTATCCACGAATTTACACGAATGGTCACTAATCTTTTAAAAACTGACTTCTTATTAATAAATCATCAAATAATTATTGAAAGAAGGTTCCAATGAATTTCGTGTTCTTCGTGGATCATGAGAATCGCTGCCAGCCGCGCTTGAGGGTGAAATCGAACTCACCATCCGGGTGCACATCCAGCTCGTCCACGATGCCGACCAAGGCCAGGTCGATGGGCACAAACTTGACCTCCGGCATGGCCAGGGCGGCCTCGCGCGAGCGCACCATCACGCACAGGTCACCCGGCCCGGCCTGCACCACGTCCGCAGCCACCTGCAAGCCGCCGACCGCCTCCAGCTTTTTATTTAACGGCTGGACGACCAGCAGCTTCAGCCCCTGCGTGCCGGGGTATTTCAGCGTGCAGATCGCCGTGCCCTTGACCCTGCCGAAGAGCATTACTTCACCCCGGTGCTCTTGAGCACGCGCTGGATGATCACATCCAGCAGGGCTGGGTCGACCTGGTTTCCAAGCTGTGCCAGAACAGCTGCACGGACACGGGCGGTCAGGTCGGCTTCGGCAGGCGCAGGCGCTGCAGCCGGTGTTTCGGGCTTACGGACCTGGGAAAGATACGGTCGCACCGGGGCACCCGGCGGCTCAAGCGGGGGTATGCCCTGCTCGCGCTGCTCGCAGGACTGGCGCAGCAACTGCATCCCCAGGCGGTTGGCCTTCTCATAGGCCAGCTCGGTCAGGACGACATTGTCATTGATCTGCAAGGACATGACACCGCGCTTGAACATGTCCTCGATATCGCGTTCGGTATAGAACTCTTTCGGCATAACCTGCTCCTTTCCGGTATGGCGGTTTATGCGCCGGGACGCCCTTCCAGATTCTCCATGGCCTGGATGGCGGCGTTCTTCGCCGTCAGGATTTCCGCCTCCGTACCAGATAGCCACATGCGACCAAAGCGCCCGACCGAGGAGACATGGATCAGCTTGATGCTGGCGGTCTTCTCGGCTTCGTTGCAGGCGATGTTGATGTAGGCGGCCGGGGCACACTCCAGCACCAGCATGGTCTCACCCGCCACCAGCATGCTGCCGCGCCGGAAGCGGTTGAGCAATTGGGCCTGGTAGGGATCGACGCGCGTGATAACCTGGGTCGAGACCACCTCCGGCTTGATGCGGTCCGCCACGCTCAGGCCCAGGCGGTTCAACACCACGCTGCCAGCTTCAATGACAGCCGCCTGGTTGGGCGAATGCACTTCGAACATGCCGAATTCGCGTTCGACGATCTGCGCGCCCGGGCGGGCCTCGGTGGCCTTCACGGCAATGTCCACCACCCGAAAGACTTCGTTACCCGGCGACATTTCGACGTACAGGGCCGCCATGCCCTCGGTCGGCAGGTCACCCTGAGTGACCGTGCCGACGAACGAGGCAAACTGGGGCTGCATGCGGTCCAGGTAACAGTAGCAGCGCAGGGTAAATGTATCTGCCATGTTTAAAACTCCTTCCTGCCAGGGAAAGAATGTTTCACCACGAAGGAACACGACCCTGAAAGAACACAGGGCAGGCGGATCACGAAGGTATTTTAATATTCCTTAGAGTCCCTTTGTGTTAATAATATTTCTTAGCCCTGGCATGTCCAGGTTGGGCAGGGTTATTTGGATTCGGCTGAACGTCCGCCGATGCTGCCCTTGCTGGATTTGGGCAGGATCATTTCCACGTCCGAATGCGGGCGCGGAATGACGTGCACCGAGACCAGCTCACCCACGCGCTTGGCCGCGGCTGCACCGGCATCCGTGGCCGCCTTGACGGCACCCACATCACCGCGCACCATTACGGTCACGTACCCGCCGCCGACGTACTCGGAGCCAAGCAGGACCACGTTGGCGGCCTTGACCATTGCATCGGCCGCCTCAATGGAGCCGACCAGGCCTTTCGTCTCGACCATGCCGAGAGCGATCAAAGAGGGATCTAGAGCCATTTTCTTCCTTCCTTTCTGTGTTGTTGTTTATGTCATTGCGAGCCGCGTTCTGTGCGGCG
>JBEKVG010000179.1:0-6043 GCA_049514195.1 Anaerolineales bacterium
TCGTTCCGGCCAAGACCAGAGTCATGCCGAATAGTTTTGAAAGCAGGTTCATGATTCCAAAATCCACCACCGCACCAAAAATGCCCACGGTCATGAATTTTAGGAAGCGCATTCGCTCTTGACGATTGGTAATGATAGCGGTCATAGGGTTGCTGGTATAATCCAGTCGCTTTATTTTGTCCGCCCGACAATGGTCATTGTGCCGTTTGCGACGGTAATGCTCTCGAGGCGGAAGCCGAGGATAGCCGGACCAATAACGCCTGTGTAAGCCTCTTGAATGGCTGCGGAAACGGTATCCTTTAACCCGGCTGGGACGGGCAGGGGACCAAAGTCGGCGGAAGTGATTTCGATCTTGAGCTGGCCTTGTTCGTCCACGCCGGCAGTCACGACGATTTCGATGTTTGCCTGCAAATAGCCCTGCTGAGCCGTCCCGAAGATCTGGATCTGGCCATCCTGCAGGTAAGCCTGTGGATTGATGATGAGCGGCTCGGGTTGCGTCATGAATTTTGCGGCCAGGTAAGAGCTCAATTGGGACTCGTTTATTGCTATCGATACCTGTCCCGAATCTGCTCCGGCAGCTTCTGCCGTCTGCATGGCAGACTGGAGCTCGTTCAATGCCTCCGTAGAGACCGGGATGCGTTGATCCGGATATGCCGGTCCGCCGACATTGATGGTACAGGCCAATACTGCCAGAATTAAGACGGACAAACCGGCAAGAAGTGGAAATTTGCGAACATTCATGGTGTCTCACTTTTAATATCGGAGTTATTATAGCATGACCGAATCTGAAAACCTGACCCCCCTGGATGTCCCTGTGGCCCTTGAGGCCCTTTTATTTGCATCAGCAGAACCTGTGCCCCCCTCACAACTTGCCGCTGCATTGGAACTCTCCGTTTCGGTAGTCGAGCAAGGCCTCCAGCAATTGGAAGGGCTGCTCCAAGGGCGTGGCTTGCGCCTCCAGCGTCACAGCGGGCGTGTCCAGCTTACCACCGCTCCAGAAATGGCTGAGGCGATAGAACGGTTTCTTGGTTTGGAAATCACCACCCGTTTGAGCCGGGCAGCATTGGAGACATTGGCGATTGTTGCCTATCAACAACCGGTTACACGTCCGTATATTGAAGGAATCCGCGGCGTTAGCAGCGACGGTGTGATGAGATCCCTGCTTGCCAAAGGCCTCATTCAGGAAATCGGACGTGCGGAAGGGCCGGGCCGCCCCATTCTGTATGGCACCGCTCCTGATTTCCTCCAGTATTTCGGTCTGAATTCCCTGAACGAACTCCCACCGCTTGCGCTGCCGGTTCTGGGAGACGAGAATGGTGGAGATCAGCCGTTGAAAGTTTAATTATGGAAGAACGCCTTCAGAAAATCTTGGCACGTACCGGCTATGGCTCACGTAGGAGTTGTGAGGAACTTATCTCTGCCGGGCGCGTGCGCCGTAACGGTCAAGTGGTTGGCTTGGGTGATAAAGCCGACGCGGCTTTAGATAAAATTACTGTGGACGGTCGGTCGGTCAAGGAAGCTGAGCCACTTACTTATGTAGCGTTGTATAAGCCGCGTGGGGTGATTTCCACTGTTTCCGATCCGGACCTTCGGCCGGCGGTGCGTGACCTGGTACCTTTACCAGGAACGTTGTATCCGGTCGGCCGTCTCGATTTCGATTCTGAAGGTCTGGTCTTGATGACTAATGACGGAGACCTGGCGAATAGACTGACCCACCCGCGTTACGAACATGAGAAGGAATACCGGGTGCTAGTGGCGAAACACCCGGATCCGGAGCAGTTAAATCTTTGGCGGCGCGGTGTGGTTTTGGAAGATGGCTTCCGGACCGGACCCGCCGAGGTATATGTGGTTTCCAAGCAAGGGAAAGGTGCCTGGCTGGATGTCACTCTGAAAGAGGGCCATAAGCGTCAGATCCGTGAGATGGGTATCCAGACTGGCCTTCCTGTGGTGCGAATCGTGCGTGTGCGAATTGGGGAATTACGTTTGGGAAATCTCAAGCCGAAGGAATGGCGTTATCTTTCCCCGCAGGAAGTGGCGGCGCTGAAAAATGCTCCAACAGCACCGAAGCCAAGAACCATTCCAAGCAAATCAAAGTAGGGAAGTTTGAAAAAACAAGGATTTGCGAGCGAAGCTCACAAATCCTTGTTTTTTCGCATTCTCCCCTATCGGTGGAACATCCCGTTGACGAAGCCAAAGTAATAGTATCCTGCATAGGCAAAAACCAGCATTTTGAATATCTTGCCAATCGCGCAGGCTATCAGGAACTTCCAAAGGGGCAGCTTAAGCGCCCCGGAAGCCATTCCAGCCAGGTCAAAAAGGGGATTGGGTATGAATGCCAGTAAAAGAATCACCAAGTAAGCCAGGTTTTGGTGGTTCCTCATCCATTCTGTCAGACGGTCGTAGAGCGCAGCCCGCTCGATGACAGCCTGTCCGCCGAAGCCCGCCATATACCCGGTCAGTTCCCCGAGGGCTGCACCCAGACCAGCGGCAACCGCTACACCGATCGGGTTGAAGATGGCGCCCATGGCGGCAGTGAAGGCCACTCCTGGTATCGGGATGATAATGGTCGCATTGGCTGCAATGGAGATCAGGAAGATCCCAATATAACCAAAATGCTCAAGTCTTCTGACCTGGTGGCGGAATATGAAAAGTGCTGTAATGAGCGCCACCACACCCACCAGCGTTATTATTCGTAGGATTTGGAGACTGCGCTTGTCTTTCATATCTCCAGGATGGTGACCTTTAACATTGATTCAATCCGCGCCACCACCATGTCAAGTGCAGCGGTGTTAAACCCCCCTTCGGGAATGATTACATCGGCATAGCGCTTGGAAGGTTCCACAAAGTCCAGGTGCATCGGGCGGACGGTGGCTAAATATTGTTTGATGACCGATTCCGTGGTCCGGCCGCGCTCTGCAATGTCACGCTGAAGGCGGCGGATGAATCGCAAGTCCGAGTCGGTATCCACGTAAATCTTGACGTCGAACAATTCCCGCAGGATCGTCTCGGCAAATATCAATATCCCTTCGACCAGGATTACGCTGCGTGGCTGGACAGTAAATGTCCGGTTTGTGCGGCTATGTGTGGAGAAGTCATAAATGGGGACTTCTATTGCCTTGCCTTTCTTGAGTTGTTGAATATGCCAGATGAGCAATTCATTATCAAGGCTATTTGGATGGTCAAAATTGACTTCTACCCGCTGGGTGGGAGGTAAGCCGCTCAGATCTTTGTAATACGCATCGTGCTGCAGGAATGAGATCCGGTCCGGGCCGGCACGTTGCAGGATGGCCTGGGCGACGGTCGTCTTTCCAGAACCGGAACCGCCAGCGATACCTATAACGAGTGGAGTTAAGCGTTCGGCCATAAGATGATTATACTCGCTCTCTTAACAAGGTTTTTTCTGATCGGTCTTTCCCTACCAATAATAAAGCGGTTCCCGGATTTAACTATTTATCCGGGAACCGAGGCTTGCTAAGCCACCAAAGAGATTTGAACTCTTGACCTGGCGTTTACGAAACGTCTGCTCTACCGGCTGAGCTATGGTGGCGGTTATTCGAGCGGCGGGATTATACCAGTATTTTTTATTATCAGGCAAGTTTTGAATTTTGCGATTATACTCATAACTATGAATGTGGCTATGCTCTCCTATCACACTTGCCCACTTGCCACTTTAGGTGGTAAGGATACGGGCGGTATGAATGTCTATGTACGCGATCTGACGCTGGCATTGGGCCGGATGGGTACACATGTGGATGTGTTCACGCGCTCTCAGGATGAGCATGTCCCGCACGTTCTGCACGACCTGGGATTTGGTAATCGGGTTGTCCATGTACCGGCTGGTCCGGAGCACCCCATTCCGAAGGTGGAGTTGCCAGAGCACATTCCCCAGTTCGTTGAGGGCATCGAACAATTCGCAGAAGAAAAAAATATCCATTATGATCTCATTCATAGCCATTACTGGCTGTCAGGTTTGGCGGGCGAAGCGCTTTCGGATGCGTGGGGAAGAACGCCTATCGTCCAAATGTTCCACACTCTGGGTGAAATGAAAAACAGGGTTGCCCGTAGCGATGCGGAACGCGAAGGTGCTTACCGCCTGGAAGGGGAACGAGCTGTTTTGGCGCGGGTTGATCGTGTCATTGCGGCCACACCGGCTGAACAGGCCCAACTCGAGTGGCTCTACAAGACTGATATGCGCAAGGTGAGTGTTGTTCCTCCCGGTGTGGATGTCTCTCATTTCTACCCCATCCCAGTGGATGAGGCCCGCCAATTCATCGGCCTCACTCCGCAGGCGCGCATGATCCTGTTCGTCGGCCGGATTGAGCCACTCAAAGGTCTGGACACACTTATCAAAGCGGTCGCCTGTTTACGGGTCAAGGATCTGCCCGAACCTGTTCACCTGGCAGTGATTGGTGGTGATCCAGATTCTGCTCCTGAAGATATGTCTGCTGAAATGGCCCGTATCCAAAAAATGTGCGATGACTTGACAGTGGGGAAGATGGTGGCCTTCCTGGGCAAACGCAGCCAGGATACTCTTCCTTATTATTACTCGGCCGCCGAAGCGGTGGTAATGCCCTCGCATTATGAATCATTTGGGATGGTGGCGCTAGAAGCCATGGCTTGCGGTACACCTGTCATTGCTTCCCAGGTGGGCGGGCTGGCTTTCTTGGTTCAGGATGGGGTAACCGGTTACCACGTCCCGGATGAGGATGACAAGGCCCTGTGTGACAAACTCACTGCTTTGCTTGGGGATGCCTCGCTTCGCCAGACCTTGGGCCGCAACGCTGCGCAATATGCCCAAAATTATGCCTGGGAAAAGATCGCCACTCAAATTGTCGAGATATATTCTGACGTCATCAGATCCAGCGCTCGCTTACCCCTCATAAAGGAATTTATCTAAATTATCTGCCACTCGTTCGGCGGTATGGCCGTCCCAAAGAGGGATGGATCGACCATGTTTGTATTTGCCGGCTAAAACTTGTTCGAAAGTCTCACGGATGAGGCCTTCGTTATTGCCCACAATGGTAGATGTACCCAATTGCACGGTGACCGGGCGTTCCGTATTTTGTCGTAACGTCAAGCAGGGGATACCCAGGTAACTGGTTTCTTCTTGGATGCCACCCGAATCGGTCAGGACCAGTTTGGCCTGCTTCTGCAGACAAAGCGAGTCCAGGTAATCGACTGGTTCCACCATCTTGAAGTTGGCAGGCGTCGAATAATCCAGTGATTCTATTTGCTTCTTTGTCCTGGGATGGACTGGAAAGACGAACGGCAATCTTCGAGCTAACGCCGCAAATAAATTAAGAAGTCGAGATAGCGTACCCGGATCATCCACGTTCGATGGGCGATGAAGTGTCAGTAGCGCATATTGACCTGGCTCGACTCCCATGTTTGCAGCGGTCTGCCTTTTGATGGCCTTTGGGAGCATTTCGACGAGCGAGTCGATCATGATATTCCCCACAAGCCGGACTTTTACGTCTGGTATGCCTTCCTGTTTCAAGTGTAAAATCCCTGAATTTTCCGAGACCAGCAAAAGGTCCGAGAGTGCATCTGTCACTAGCCGGTTGATTTCCTCCGGCATCGTTCGATCGAAGCTGCGCAGACCGGCTTCCACATGCGCAACCGGAACCAGCCGTTTAGCCGCCGCCAGCGAGCAAGCCAGCGTGCTGTTAACATCCCCGAATACAACTACTGCGCTTGGCGGCTTTTCCTCTAGCAATCCGTCGAAGCGTTCAAGGATGCGCGCCGTTTGAATGTTCTGTTCACCCGAACCAACTTCCAGGTTGATATCTGGTTCAGGAATATTCAGTACGTCGAAAAAAGTTTGCGACATGGCATGGTCATAGTGTTGCCCGGTATGTACAATTTTGAAAGGTATTTCCTGGCGGGCATTCAACATCCACACTAATGGCGCCAATTTAATAAAATTCGGGCGTGCACCAGCTACGAGATAAATAGTTTTGGCCTTCACTGATGTTTTTATTCTTTCATCTTCACATAAAACAAGGTCGAGCCATCAATTTCCTGAGTTCGCATTTGGAATAAA
>JBEKVG010000180.1:0-6034 GCA_049514195.1 Anaerolineales bacterium
TATCTCCACTCGTTTTTGCGCGAATCGGCAGCTCCTTCCTTTGGCTTTATCGAAATATGGATGATTTTTGGATGCCGATGCTTTATGGTCCAGTATACTTGAGCTAATCTAACATTGTCGAGCTAGAATGTAACTGGAAAAGGGCGTGGCGGGTGGTATCCTAGGGTCGACACCGCACCGGGGATGCCATCCGAGGCACATCGTCCCGATGTCCTTCGGGAGGAACATCTGGGCGGACTGACGCGGCCTTTGGGACAAAAGCCCGTGTTGTTACTTGGTCGCCCGGTGGATTCTCGTCTGCTTGCACCTTGCCGCAGGCACAGGTGGGCTACGAGCAAGAATCGTTGTTTGCAACTCGCTGTCCGAAAATCCACGCCTCAAATCCAAATTCAAGGAAAGTGTAGCATGAAAGAAGAGGAAAAATCAAGTGGTTGACGATATATTACGCTGGATATTCATAAGTACTATTTTGTGATGATGGGAGTGAACCGTGAGGCGCGAGAGATCCTGGTGCCCATCCTGGTGGAAAATGCCGAGCTGGAGGATAGATTGAAAGAGCATCTCGTGCCGAGTGATCGGGTGGTGATTGAGTCGACAACGAATGTCTGTGTTGTAGAGGTTAAACGGTGGGCTCAAGCCCACTTACTTCTGCG
This sequence comes from Anaerolineales bacterium, assembly GCA_049514195.1. Classification (GTDB taxonomy): domain Bacteria; phylum Chloroflexota; class Anaerolineae; order Anaerolineales; family Villigracilaceae; genus UBA877. The sequence continues at coordinate 654 of JBEKVG010000180.1, forward strand.
ACAGCAAAGAATGCCTCTCTCACAAACAGAAAAAATGGGCATAAGTATAGTATAGACATAATAATACGGTTGTGCGAGAATGGAGGAACCTTTAAACCTGGTTTGACGTCTCTCAAGTGCTGGTAAATGGAGCTGAAGATGAAAAAAATGGTGACTTTATTGGTTTTGGGGGGAGTGCTGCTGTTGAATGCCTGTCAGAAACCAAATGTTTCGACATCTGCCCCTTACCCAACCCATTCCTCCCCGGCCTCCTCACAAGAGTCTGCAACCCCAGTGAATGAACAAACTGCCGTATCAGTCGCAGATACTCCTTCCACTACGAACGAGGGAATGGTGCGATTAAGCATGGCTGACCTTGGCAAACGCCTCAAGATCAGTGTAGACCAGATCAAGATGGTGAAAATTACACCCGCCCTCTGGAGGGATGCAAGCCTGGGTTGCCCTAAACCAAGTATTGATTATATTCGGGTGGAAACGCCGGGCTACCTTATTTCCTTGGAGGCTGGCGGAAAGATATATAACTACCATACAGATGAAATGAAGCGCGTGGTACTGTGCGATGCCCACTAGAAAAGTTTTTATTAAGAAAGCACCCCCAGTGGTCAATTGAACCCAGGGGGTGCTTCAATAGTCGCTATGCAAATCGCAAGGGAAGGTCCATTACCTCAAGTGAACCATCTAATTATCAGGGAAGCGGATTGGATCTCCTTCATGTGTTGGGATTTGATTTGGTGCGACCTTTAATGCTTGCATCGACGGGATGGCAATGCCAAGTTTGGCAGCCGCTTCGGAAAGATCCTCGTAGGCTTCACGGGCATTGGATGCCGCTGGTAAATAGTTCCATTTGTTGAAGCCATCTATTGCGCGCTGGGCATCCAGTTGTGCATCCGCGATGGAGATCTTCACTTTATTCGCACCGGGATTGGCGAGAATGTCAGCCAGCAGGGAATTGGACCAGTTGAGATATCCGGCCATTTCCCAACGGTACATATTGTCCTGGTCGAACTGGCCAAACTCATCGCTTAGATCTATGTAGCTCATGATGGTATTGCTTTCATCGCCAGACCAGGTAAAGTAGTAATCACCAACTGAACCGAAGTCCATCGCCATTTCGGAGTCGTAGCCGTCATGCGGATGCGACATGCCGAAGTAATGGCCAGACTCATGGACAGCAGTTGTGCTGAAGCCGTAACCGAGGGAACGGTAGTAATCGGTATCGAAGGCGAACACATAGCTTTGCGTGCCATCCACCCAGTTATCGTCGGTATAGCCCAGCAAGCCAGTTTCATCGCCCATATTGTCGGCGGTGGTGTTGAAAGCGAAGATTCCATCCACATAATTGGCAGCAGGATAGGCCGGAATATACTTGGAGCGGTTGGCGTCGAAGTAACAGTACAGTTCGGCGAAGGTGGTTCCGTAGCTGTTCCAGCAATCATCGGCGGTCTTCACATCGGCCCAGATGCGGAAGGCATTTTGGGCATTGGCATCGATCGGGTTTTTGTCGGCTAAAGCTATCTGCCATTGGTAGTAAGGCTCAAACATGGCGAGTTGCTTCCTGACGAAAGACATATTGATCCAGTCCGTGCCAAGGCTGTTCGGACGGTCGTCTTCCAGCATGCTGATGTTGACAACCTTTTTACCGCCCAGCCCGGGAGCAGTGACCATCGGATCATACAATGGGGAGGTGGTGAACAATAGGTCAATGCCGACAAAGCGGGTTATCAATCCCAAATCCCCGCTCAACTTCGTTGGGTCGCGATAAGCGCCGATTTTGTATTCCCAGATCGGAGGCAGCCGGAAGTCAGGAACGCCGTCTCCGTCGACATCCGCGTCAGTGATATTCCAGTTATTGGTCCAGGCCTCCGGGCCGGCAGAGAGATCGTAGAACCAAGTGCGGCTATGACCACCCCCCCAGGCGATCATCTTGCGGGAGGCGCGCGCCGCACCGAAGTTGTAACCTGTGTCGGGATCAGGTTCATCGGTCTTGGTATAGACGTGGAACTTGAAATCCGGGCGACCATACCAGTTGATAAAAACAATGGTATAGCTGCTATTTTGATTGACCCCCAAGTTCTTGGACAGCCAATTCTCAACGGAGGGAGCATCGATGTAAAGCACCGGGCCGGTTACATTTAGAACCCTGTTTGCCTGAGCATTATATTGTTGCTGGAATAAGGTGAGATCGCCTGGTGTTCCGATACTTTTCAAGTATTTGAAGAAGTTGTTATTAAATTTGGAGTCGGTAAAGGAAACGTTATACTTGAAATCATACTTCAATCCCATATCCCGACCTGTCACACCATAAAACAGTGGATCACGAACGACCGGAATATATGTGGCAGGCAATTTGCCCAACAACACTTTTTGATTAACCGTTTTCTTGTCATAGCCGATGAAAACAATGTTAACCGGGATCTTCTGCTCGTAGGTCACCATTTGACCAGGTTGCAATCCCCCATTCCCGGCTGCTGCAGGAGCGGCGAGAACCGAGGTTGGGGCCAAACCCAGGATCATCGTTACCGCCACGAGGATACATAAAAGCCTTAGTTTCATGTGCATTCTCCTTCATATGGATTTTGTAACTTATTTGTTATCACTGAATAAATAGACCGATGCCATCATCGATTGCTTTCACCTCCTTTCCAGATCCATCTTGAAACACTTGCTAATAAATACCGTTTGGCAGACAGATAGATAGAATACCAAAGACTCGCTTCCCTTCGGCAATCCGGCGATCGGCTTTCGGAAACAGATGAATTTGCAAAACTGCCTCAGGATGGGTTTGCTATTTCAGGTTTCCCACAATACTTCTAATGCAATAGATGCAATACCTCTAAAGCAAATTTATTTATTTTACAATATTTCATGGGTTATTACAAGCATAATGCATCCGTCGCTGCTTTCAAGCTCTTCAGCGGCACTTGACAAGCGACACACTCTTAGAACGTGAGTACCAGGCCGCTGTTGAGCAAGAGGAATTAGATGGCATTCATCGAGTTTTTTTCATATACTTCCGATGACATCCGTAAATCCATGCCAGTCTACGGTCAGTATGTTGACCAGGTGATCGTCCGCAAGTGCAGACAGCATCCACTGGTAAAAACACAATGCTTCTACGAGACTATCGACTCGCAGGCCGGCATGGTCCCCCCAGCACGTCAGGCGCTCCTCCACGGAGCAGGTGCAGCGCACACGGAACCGGAGCCAGGCAAAACGTATGCTTTCCTGATTGACTTCGCCAGCCAGGCGCTTTTTCCAGGTGCTTAGGATTGTTGTTCAACGAATTGAATCTCGGCCGCGTTTTTTAATGTGACAAACCAACCACCCAGGACTTGATTATGATGGGCAATAATTTGTGAGGCTTTGAGATGCTCTGTGTCCCAAGTACTATGCCCGTCTTGCACCAATGTCACATCGTAACCGAGACTATACGCCCGCCGACAAGTAGTATCAACACAGTATTCCGTTTGTAAACCTGCCACAATCAAATGCTTGATACCGAGTAATTCTAATTCGTTTCGCAACTCAGTTCCTTGGAACGCATCTGGATGACGCTTGCGGATGATTACATCATCTTTTGATGGATAAATGGTAGGATGTATTGACCAGCCGGGTTTATCTGGCCGAAGCGGATGATCATCACCTCCACCATCATGCTGGATGTAAATAATTGGGACACTTGATGCTCGCGCTTCGCTAATTAGCGTTTTGATAGTATCGAGCAACTCATTTCCTTTGTAAACGCAATCGCTTTCGTCAAACATACCTAACTGGACATCAATAATTAATAAGGCTGTCTTGTCCATATATTGTCTTTCTTTATCTCGTTTATTGCCCAACGATTGGCTACATCCTCTCGCCCTTTATGAACGACCAGTGGTTGTGAACGATCCGCCATTTGCCATCGCTCAGCACGTAGACTTCGCTGCAGTTCCAGGGTATCCTACTCGAAATGGAACCATCCGGATTCAGTTGGGTGGAGAAGAAGCGGTATGTCAACACCGCCAAGTTCTCCTTGACTTGGAGTCTCGGGGCGATAAACTCCATGACATCATAGTGAATCTTTCCCTCCCGCAGCGCATATTCGGCTTTCATGGCATCCAAACCGTTCATGCGTTGCGGTGTTCCAGTGTCGAAGTATGTAATGTCCGGGGCGTAGAGTTCGATGAAACCCCACGGATCTCCTTTACGCCACCGCTCCATCGCCGCGTATTCGAGTGCCATGATCTCTCCCAATACACCCCGGTATTCTTGATGCGACAATTGTACTGGCAATGGGATTTCCAGGCTTTCCGGGAGCTTGTGCTTGACGTAGGACCAATGGGTATGCACGATTCGCCACTGTCCGTCCATCCGGAAGTATACCTCCGTCGCATTCCAGGGAGTTTGGCTTATGATCGTTCCTTCCGGCGTGAGTATGGAAGAGCGATAGTTATACGACAACACTGCCGCATCCCCGACCACTACAACCTTGGGGTCGATGAATTCCGAACCCTGGTAATGGATATTCCCCTCGAGCTGTTTTAGGTATGCCTTGTACTCTTCAAGGCTGTCAATGGGCTTGGTCAAGCCGGGATCCACATAAGTCACTTCCTCGGCGCTGATTTCCGCCCAACCCCAAGGATCGCCGTTGCGCCACCGTTCCATAGCGCCTTTCTCAAGAGAGAGGATAATTTCTTCCATTTGTATTTCTCCTTTTGCGCCTAATAGATCCAATCACGCAAGAAGCCGCCTAAAAGATTGGCTTCACGTAGCATACCGAAGGGTGCAGCTGCAGCAGTGGGATTCCTTTTCAATTATGACACATATCTGGCAAATCATGCCAGTTTCGATTAATTGAATTACTTCCTGCCTGCTTGCATGCCCCATTTGTCCCATGTACTTTACGGGATGTTCTTTATGGGGCTCTGCCTGCCTGCTTGCCCTACGTATTTTGCAGGGTGCCCCGCAGGGGTATCCCGCCTGCCTGCTTGTCCTGCCCCACGTTCTTGGTGGGGTACAGGGTGACCCGCAGGGGCGTCCTAAGAACTGCCTTCCCTGCGTTCTTGGTGGGGGCCGGCTAAACGAAATGCTATTGTTGATTAAAGATGAAAGATGCCGTATGAAATAAAGTCATTGAGACTGTGGGTAATAATGGTTCCCCAAAGAGACTTACAATACTTGAATACAATTGCCATCGCAACGCCAAAGATAAATACGGAAAGCACGTTCTCTGTACTGAGAAGGCGGAGAGAAATCCAACCCGGCAGATGAATAATTAGGAAAAGGAGTGACGATAAGGGATTTGCTATCCAGAACCCATACCGTTCCTCAAATTTCTGGAGGATAAAACCTCGATATGTGATTTCCTCGATAAAGCCGATCAAAAAGGAATGGTGAGG
>JBEKVG010000181.1:0-6033 GCA_049514195.1 Anaerolineales bacterium
GAATGCCGAAAAACCGGTATGCGCCTGGTCATCATCATCGTGGATGCCATGTGGTGGCGAATGTGTGATCAAAATATCCAGAACATTCCCATGTCTAGGCAGATACCAAAGCAGTTTTGGGATAAAAGAAGACATACGGGAATACATTTGGGATTGTGTGTACTGGTTAGGCCCTCCTGGTTTATAGCGTATACTGCCACCGAATCCCGCAATATTCAGCCCTTTGACTGACAGCACTTTCATGTCCAGGTAATCGCAACCGTGAGCGCGCCCGGCTGCTTTCTTTTCATCATAAGCCGGGTCGTGGTTGCCAGGCACGTATAACACTGGGACGTTCATCGATGAGGCCAGAAATTCCAGATACTCGTATGGCAGGTCGCCACAGCCAAGTATCATCTCGACATCGCGGAAGCGTTCAGCAACCTTTGTCGAGTAGAGACGGTCAACTACCATATCGCTGACGGCTAATATTTTCAAGGGAATACTCCACAGGATATTTTGCCCTAAAGTACATATACTCGCAAGGGCAGACAGAATGTTTTCCCTAAAAAGAAAAATCGTTCTCGAAACAGGGCGGGAAAGAGATAAAATATGGAACAAGAGCCTTGTTGAGTGTTAAGAACGTATCACAGCTTTGTGAGAGAGTGAATATGCCTGAAGAAACTTTGAAACGACGTAAAATTCTTATCGTTGACGATGAAGAACGTATGGTACGCTTCATCCGCCTGAATCTGGAACATGACGGCTTTGTTGTCGCGGAAGCTTTTAATGGGAAACAGGCGCTTCAACGTTTACGCGATTCCAATCCAGATCTGATCCTCCTTGATGTGATGATGCCTGACCTGGATGGCTTTGAAGTGCTGGAGATGATTCGCGAGATTAGCAGTGTCCCGGTGATCATGTTGACCGCCAAGAGCGAAGAAGATGACCGTGTACATGGCCTGGAAAAGGGTGCAGATGATTACATCTCCAAACCTTTCAGCCCGCGTGAGTTGGTCAGCCGTGTCAAAGCGGTCCTGCGCCGCACCGAAGGACCCAGCGGCGGGATGCACGGTTTGATTGAAGTCGACGAGCGTTTGAAAATCGATTTCGACCGACGTGAGATTTGGCTGGAAGGCAAAATTGTAAAGCTCCGACCAACTGAATATCGCTTGCTTTACCACCTGGTGCAGAACGCCGGGTGGGTCATCTCGCATGATCAGTTGCTTGCCAAAGTCTGGGGTTATGAGTACCGGGATGAACCGCATTATGTTCGCCTCTATATCAATTATCTCCGTCAGAAGCTGGAGAAAGACCCGGCCAACCCTAAATATATCCTTACCGAGCGTGGTGTAGGCTATCGCTTCGTGGACTTCCGGCGTCAGAAAACCGAATAACGTTTTTTATCTTGACAGGTGGCTTTAGCCGCCGTATACTCTTTTTGAAAATTGAACGGGGAGCCCGTGTGCCGGGCTGAGAGGAGGCTAGGAGCCTCGACCCGCAGAACCTGATCCGGATCATACCGGCGGAGGGATCGTTAGTTGCGGCCAACTATCCTCCCCGGCGGAGGATTTTTTGTTTTCATGGCACGCCTCATCATTTTTGCTAATGGCCTTTTGCCGAGTCTCGCCTCTGCCCGCCATTTAATCCAGCCTGGCGATGTCTTCTATGCTGCGGATGGTGGGACGCAGCATGTGCTGGCACTCGGACTGATCCCTTCCGTCGTTATTGGCGACCTGGATTCTTTGACGCCAGAAGAAAGGCAGTACCTGGATGTGAAAGGTGTGGATATCCGGCAATATTCCCGTGACAAAGACCAGACCGATCTTGAACTGGCTTTGGACCATGCCATTCAGGCTGGATATCGGGAAATTCTCGTTGTCGGCGCGCTGGGAGGCCGTCTCGACCAGACCCTCGGCAACCTGGCCTTGTTGAGCGACCATCGACTTTCCACCTGTGATATTCGACTCGATGATGGAGTGGAAGAAGCCTTTTTCACGCGCGGCCGGTGCGAGATCCGTGGCAGGCCTGGTGATATTGTTTCTCTGCTTCCCTGGGGCGGGGATGTGACCGGAATCTGCACGGAAGGTCTGCGTTGGCCCTTGCGCAGCGAGACTCTTATCTCGGCAAGAACGCGTGGCATCAGCAATGAAATGTCGCATGAAAGAGCCTCCATCATGCTGAAATCCGGTCTTCTGCTTGTTATCCACCATCGTCATGTTTGATCATTAAGGAGTACCTATGAAACGCTTATTCTATCTGAGCATTTTTGTCATGGGTATAATGTCAGCCTGTGGCCCCAAAGGTCCTGTTACTCTGACAGTAATGACGCATGACTCCTTTGCCGCCAGCCAATCAGTCATTGCTGCCTTTGAACAGGCCAATCATATCAAGGTGGCTTTCCTGAAGAGTGGGGATGCTGGGGCGGCTTTAAATAAGGCTATTCTCACCGCTGGTGCCCCCCTGGCTGACGTATTCTACGGTGTGGATAACACCTTTCTCTCACGCGCCCTTGCGGCAGGGATCTACTTGCCCTATGCCTCACCGCTTTTAGCGCAAATTCCTGATGAGTTCAAACTCGACTCTCAGAAGCGTGCTTTGCCGGTGGATTACGGTGATGTTTGTATTAATTATGACAAGGCTTATTTTGCAGCTCACAGCCTGCTGGTCCCGGTGACGCTTGAAGACCTGGCAAAACCGGCCTACCGCGGATTGCTGGTTGTCGAAAACCCCGCCACCTCTTCGCCAGGGCTGGTGTTCTTGTTGGCGACGATCAAACATTTTGGCAGCGATGACTACCTGAATTACTGGAAGAGCCTGCGCGCGAACGGCGTGGTGGTTGTGGATGGCTGGGAGACCGCTTATTACACCAATTTCAGTGGCTCATCCGGGCACGGGGCGCAGCCGATGGTCGTCTCATATGCTTCCAGCCCGGCTGCTGAAGCAGGTGCCATCGGCTCAATCCTTGGACCTGGCACCTGCTTCCGCCAAATTGAGTTTGTCGGCATCCTGAAGGGAACCAAGCACCTCGCCCTGGCCGAGAAATTCGTGGATTTTATGCTGGGTCAGCAGTTTCAGGAAGATATGCCTCTGCAGATGTACGTTTACCCGGTCAATCCGGCCGCCAAACTACCTCAGGAGTTCATCAAATATGCCCAAATCGCTTCCCAGCCTGCCACTTTTGATCCAGCGGTGATTGCTGCCAATCGGGATAAATGGATTGCGGATTGGACAACTACAGTTTTACAGAACCCCTAGAAATGATGGCTCAGTGACTTTGGTCACGCACCACGAAAGTTCGCAGGTCCCGAATCATAACCCTTTTCGTTGTTATCGACCTGAGCGCCTGGCAATGAGATCAAGAAGTAGACCCTGGCTCTCGTTTCTACCCTGGTTTGCCCCGATCCTGTTCCTGGCGATTTTTTTCCTCTACCCACTTGCCCATATCCTCTGGGTTGGGCTGAACCCCGTCTCGGTCCAAAGCATTGTAAGGACCTCTCTTGGGCACGTTTCTTACGTTTTTCTTTTCACGTTTTACCAGGCCTGCCTCTCCACTTTACTCACCCTTACTCTCGGCCTTCCGGTTGCCTTTCTTTTTTCCCATTACGAATTTTACGGCAAAAGCTTCTTGCGCACCTTGACTACCATCCCTTTTATGTTGCCAACGGTGGTGGTCGCAGCCGGGTTCACCGCCTTGCTTGGTCCGCGTGGTTGGGTGAACATAGCCTTGATGCATCTTTTTGGGCTGGAGACGGCTCCACTCGTCTTTACTGGCACCTTGGGAGCGATCCTCGTAGCGCATGTTTTTTACAACACAAGCATCGTTATCCGGATCGTGGGCAACGCCCTATCCCAGCTTGACCCCCGCTTGGAACAGGCTGCCCGGACGTTGGGTGCGAACCGCGCCCGTGTCTTCTGGCGGGTCACACTTGCCCTGTTGCGTCCGTCCATTCTGGCGGCGGCATTGCTGGTCTTTATCTTTGATTTCACCAGTTTCGGCGTCATCCTGCTGCTGGGCGGACCGCGCTTCTCCACGCTGGAGGTGGAGATCTATACCCAGGCCGTTTCTTACTTCAATATACCATTGGCGGCTTTGCTTTCGCTCATCCAACTGCTTTGTACTCTTGTATTTTCCGTGCTTTATAGCCGTCTAGTGATCCATACCGTGGTGAGTGTCAACCCGCGTGCCAATCCAACCGTGAGGCCGCGTAGTCTGCCCCAGCGTTTGATTGTTACGATCTTTTGCATATTACTTTTTGTTTTTTACGCTTTACCGCTCTCGTCCCTACCTCTGCGTTCGATCACCCGTCTTGAGGCCGACCAGGGCCAGCGCGGCCAGATTCATTATGGTCTGACTGGCGATTACTATAGAGAACTATTCGTCAATCGGAACGACTCGGTTTTTTACGTTCCCCCCTTTGAGGCGCTCGGCAATTCCCTTGGCTACGCTGCACTAACCGTCATCCTATCCCTGGCGCTTGGCTTCCCGGCCGCTGCGGTCCTTGCCCATCCCGGTCACCTTGAGCGCCTGCTCGACCCGTTCCTGATGCTGCCCTTGGGAGCTTCTGCGGTGACGCTCGGTCTGGGCCTCATTATCACCTTTAACAAGCCCCTTTTCGCGTCTAACTTCCAGCTAATTTCTTCTCCGTTGCTTGTCCCGATCGCCCATACCATCATTGCCCTGCCGTTCGTTATCCGCAGCCTACAACCAGCTTTGGCCTCCATCCCGGAGCGGTTACGGCAGGCGGCGGCTGTCCTGGGGGCTTCGCCGCCTCGTGTCTGGTTCATTGTGGACTGGCCGATCGTCTCGCGCGCGACACTATCCGCGGCAGTATTTGCATTCACCATATCGCTAGGTGAATTTGGAGCCTCCTCGCTGGTTGTCCGCCCGGAATATCCGACTCTGCCGATAGCGATTGCCCGTTTCCTCTCCCAGCCTGGCGGATTGAACTATGGTCAAGCCATGGCGATGGCGACAATTTTAATGGTCGTGTGCGGTATGGGTATTATGTTTATTGAGAAACTGCGTTTACCCGGCGCAAGAGAGTTTTAGAATGCAAAGCGGTAAACGAAAAACGGAATGTGGTTTGATCCCGTATTCATCGGAATGATGGCAATGCTTGAAGTTATCAATATCCACAAATCTTACGAGAACTCTCCGCTCCTGCGCGGCATTTCCTTTACCGTTGCAGTGGATGAAACTGTCTGCCTGTTGGGTGCCTCCGGAAGTGGCAAGTCTACGCTGTTGCGCATCATCGCCGGTTTGGAATTTTCCGAGGAGGGCAGCGTCTGTTGGGATGGTCAGGATCTGGCCTCTGTCCCGGCCCACCGGCGTGGCTTTGGGTTGGTTTTCCAGGATTATGCGCTCTTCCCACATTTGAATGTGGAGGAGAACGTGGCATTCGGTTTAAAAATGTTGAACCTGCCCCGTGAGGAAATAGATCAGCGCGTAACCAGTGTTCTGGAGAAAGTGAATCTAACTGGGTTTGAACATCGTCGTGTTACGGACCTCTCCGGCGGTGAGCAACAGCGCGTGGCGCTGGCACGGGCTCTGGCTCCCAACCCGCATTTGCTGATGTTCGATGAGCCGCTGGGCGCATTGGACCGGAGTCTGCGTGAACAATTGATGGGAGAGTTACGCCTCATTTTGCATACCACCAGTGTCCCGGCGATTTATGTCACCCATGATCAGGAAGAGGCCTTAACGCTGGCAGATCGCATCCTGCTGCTTCACGAAGGCGAAATTATCCGGTCTGGTACGCCCGCCGAAATCTGGGCGAAACCGGGCTCGGCCTGGGCAGCGCGTTTTTTGGATGTTGGAAATGTCATCGAGGGCGTTGTGAGGTCGGACGCTCGAAAGACCCAGGTCGAAACATCTGCCGGCGTGTTTGAGTTGGCTTGCGGACATCCTCACAAAGCGGAGGACAAAATTGAATTGCTGGTTCGCCCACAAGGGGTTCATAGGGCGGCGGGAGGAAATCTCGGTGGTGTGGTGGCAGATGCCGTCTTCCAACAGGACCGGTTCAAGGTCACTCTGGAGGGTGGTCTGTATTT
>JBEKVG010000182.1:0-5995 GCA_049514195.1 Anaerolineales bacterium
ATGGTATTCGCCTTCGACAATGACATCTGCGCGCCCGAAAGCAGACTCCACATCGCCCTTACGGATCTTATCCCAGACACAGATATTGGAATCACCCCGCTCCGGGTGAAGGCGGGGTGCTTCGGGCTTCATTGCTTCGGCTGCATCGTAGATGGCCGGGAGATCCTCGTATTCCACATGAACCAATTCGCGCGCTTGGGTGGCAATTTCTTCCGTCTCGGCGATAATGATTGCCACCTGGTCGCCTTCACAGCGTACGATGTCTGCTCTCACCCTTAGTCCCGGTTCTCCAGGGAGAGGGGAAGGGGTGAGGGGCATAGGCCCGCACAACACAGGCTGGTCTTTCCACTGCAACCCATACTCGTTGACCGGGACGTCTGCGGCGGTGAAAATGGCAATCACCCCAGGGATTGCCAGAGCCTGGGTAGTGTCAATGCTGGTTACACGCGCATGTGGGCGGCCTGCGAAAAGGGTTTTCATGTGCAACATACCCGGCAAAACCAGATCGCCTGAATAAAGCGCAGCGCCAGTGACCTTGTCGCGGGCGTCAATACGCGGGAGGGATTTCCCAATAGATGTTTTCATATATTATTTGGATGCGTCTTCAATTGCCTGCACAATCTTGTAATAGCCTGTGCACCGGCATAAGTTGCCGGTGATTGCTTGCATGATCTCGTCGCGGTCTGGCCGCAGGCGTTCCTCCAGCAGTTTTGCGGCTGACATGATAAATCCCGGTGTGCAATATCCGCACTGCACTGCCCCATCTTCAATAAATGCACGCTGGACGGGGTGCAATTTACTTCCCTCTCCTTCAAGAGAGGGAAAATGGGAAGTCCCCAGCACGCGGGAAGCCCCCAGCATGGGGGAAGCCCCCAGCATGGGGGAAGCCCCCAGCATGGGGGAAGCCCCCATGCTGGGGGTGAGGTTCGAAAGTCCTTCCACCGTGACTATATCTGCCCCATCCGCGCGTGGTGCTGGGACAAGACAAGCCATGACTGCCTTGCCATCCAGGAACACGGTGCAGGCTCCGCACTCGCCTTCCGCGCAACCTTCCTTTGTTCCGGTCAACCCGGCTTCTTCGCGCAGCAGCCGTAACAGGGATTTTTCATATCCACTGGTGAAGGTGTATTCTTTACCATTTATGGTTGTTTGAATGGAGCCAGGATATCCAGTCGGCCGCAGATTACTGGCCCCTGATCGCTTTCCCCAAAGCAGCACCGGAGTTTCCGGTACCTGAGCCTGCTCCTGTCCGTCCCTAAGGGAATGTAGCCCGCGCCTTACCAGGACATTCACCATTGCCCTCCGGTAGGCAGCCGAGCTGCGGATATCATCAATTGGGCGGGAGGCAGCCGAAGCCAGTTCGGCCGCCCGAGCAATTATTTCATCTTTCAGTTCTTTGCCGACCAGATAAGCCTCAGCTTCGCGGGCGTGGATTATAGTCGGTGCGACAGCTCCTAGCGTTATGATTGCTGATCTGACACTCCCAAGATCAAGATCCAAAACGATTGCCGTATTGACCAACGAAATGGCTTGGGCGCGCCGCAGTCCCAATTTCAAGAACATTCCCCGTTGGCTTTTCTTTAGAGCCGGGAAAGCGATATCCACCAGCATTTCGTCAGGTTGCAGTACCGTTTTACGTACGCCGGTATAGAACTCCTCTAGAGGCACACGACTTGTACCCTTTATCGAAACAAGCAGGACCCAGCCTCCCAGGGCCATTAGCGGGGAGATGGTATCGTTGGCCGGACTGGCAGTGACAAGGTTTCCTGCCACCGTGGCCCGGTTGCGAATCTGCGGTGCACCCACCTGCCAGGCCGCACTGACGAGCGGAAAGGCGCGCTCGCGCAGCAGCTTGGAGGCGGCCACACCGTTGTGAGTCACCAGCGGCCCGAGGTGGATAATCTCGTTTTGATCGAGAGTGATTTGGTTTAGGCCAGGTAATCGCGTAATATCGATGACCGTACCGATGGCTTTACGCTGACCACGCTCGAGCTCAAGCATTAAGTCAGTAGCCCCGGCCACCAGGCAGGCTTTTTCCCTTTTTTCTGCCAGGAGGTGCAGGGTTTCATCGAGAGTTGCAGGTATGAAATAATTGTTCCACATGAGGTTATTAAACCACAAAGTAGCGCAAGATGCTATCTCGCGCTACTTTGATGGATGCATTGTTATTGCTGGTCGCCGCTGCCGGTGATGACTTGGTACCGGCGGTCATATGTCTCGCCGACCTGGCGGGCCAGATCATCGACGGCGCGGATGGCAGACTTCAGACCATCACCATTGATGCCGGCTTCTACATTGTCCAGTCCGTTGGAGATCTGGTTGGCCAATTCGAAGAAGGCTGCGTCAAATGTGTAGATCTGTGCCAATTCCTTTTCGTTAATCTTGATAGCGTCAAAGAAGCCGGAGTAACCGTAGGAGGCGTTCTTAATGCGGTCGCAGAATGTACGCAGTTTCAAGCCGATGTTGTCAACATCATCTAGGAAGTCAAGCTGACCGGCATCGGCGATATCCTTCTGCAGGCGCGAGGTACGGGAAACCAGCTCGCTATACTTCAGCGCAACCTGGTCGCGCAGAAGCTTGTCGGCCGCGCGGCGGTTTGAGCGTTCCACATAGCCGCGGAAGCCAGGGATGTAGGACAGGAGTTTCTTGAAAATATCCTGTTCCCCTTTGACGGTTTCAAAAAGATCACTCATAGTTCCTCCTGAGAGAAATGACGGCAGTTTAACAACTCTTGTGATTATACTGCCAATTACACCGGATTATTTTCTGTGTCCGAATGTTTTTCTTTTCAAATAGAAATACGACCTATGGGCAAGAAAGTTGTAAGGTGCCAGGCGTACTTGGTATAATGGGACGATATCAATATCAAGGAGAAAAAAATGATTGTCACTACCAAACTATTGTTTGCAGCCGCATATGGAAAGTATGCCATAGGTGCCTATAATATCAATAACCTGGAACAAACCATGGGCTTGTTCCGTGGCAATATGGATAGTCAGGCGCCTTTCATTATTCAGATCAGTAAAGGCGCCCGTTCATACACGCACAAGACTATGCTTGAAGGTCTGATTCGCGCAGCCGACCAGGTCTTCCCGGATGCCATTTTCGCCGTACATCTGGACCATGGTGATGAGGCCACCTGCTACGATTGCATCCAGAGTGGTTTCTATTCATCGGTCATGATCGATGCCAGCAGTCAGCCATTTGAGGACAACATTGCTACTACCAAGCGCGTTGTAGACGCCGCACATGCTAAAGGTATCGTTGTGGAGGCTGAACTCGGCCAGTTAGGCGGTGTGGAGGAGCATGTCAAGGTGGATGAGGCCAATGCCAAATTGACCGATCCGGACCAGGCCAAGGAATTTGTTGAACGTACCGGTTGTGATTCGCTGGCCTGCGCCATTGGCACGAGCCACGGCGCTTTCAAGTTTTCCGGTTCACAGGGTCTGCATTTCGAGGTCCTGGCAGAAATCCAGAAACGACTGCCTGGCTTCCCGCTGGTGATGCACGGTTCCAGCTCCGTCCCGCAGGAGGAAGTAGCCCGCATCAACGCCGCCGGCGGCAACCTGAAAGGTGCCAAAGGCGTCAACGCGGACGAATTCAAGCGGGCCGCTGAATTGGGCGTGACCAAGATAAATATCGACACGGATGGCCGCCTGGTCTGGACGCGTGTCCATCGCGAATTCTTCCGCGATTTCCCTGAGAAATTTGACTTACGTGATCCTGGCAAGATCTACATGGCCGAGTATGCTAAGTTCATCGCCCAGAAAAACGAGAAACTGGGCAGCGCCAGAAAACTCGAAGAAGTGCGCAAACTCATCAAATGATATCGTAGGGGCGACCAGCCGGTCGCCCCTAAATGATTTATTATGCCCGTATCTGACCAGGGCGTTTCTTGTGATCGTTATATGCTCATACCGCGCGTGCTGATTTTCGTTACGCGCGGACATATGGTTTTATTGCTCAAGGGGGCACCAACCAAACGCCTGTGGTCCAATAAATATAATGGCATCGGTGGACATGTTGAACCCGGTGAGGATATTTTATCTGCGGCGCGCCGTGAGCTGTTCGAAGAGGCCGGTCTAAAGGCCAACCTGTGGCTATGCGGGACGGTCGTTGTTGACACAAACAAAAACCCCGGTATCGGAATTTATGTGTTTACCGGAGAGTGTCTGCAAGGGGAGCCTGAACCATCTGTCGAAGGTGTGCTGGAATGGGTATCTTTTGCAGAAGCGCTACAGTTGCAGGCAGTGGAAGATTTACCAATTTTCTTGGACCGGATCCAGAAAATGAAACCTGGCAGTCCACCGTTCTCAGCCCGGTCATATTATGATGACGAGGGAAAATTGAGGTTGAGCTTCTCAAGCTAGAAGAATCCCGCTGTAATGACAGCGGGATTTTTTCATTAAATAATTAACCGATTTTGTAGCCAATTCTTCTAAGGAACCCTTTCCGCCAGGTAATATCAGCCTCCCCTTCCAATCCTTTCGGACAAGAGCCGTCCACTACGCCTAGGATGCCACGACCCTGCTCGGTCTCGGCGACCAGAACATCGGCTGGGTTGGCAGTGGCACAGAAGATGTGGCAGACTTCGGCCACGTTTTTCACAGCGTTCAACACGTTAAGAGGAAAATACCCGTCTGCCAGGAAAATGATGAACGAATGCCCAGCCCCAATGGCCAGGGCGTTCTTCCTGGCCAGATCAATCATCGCCTCATCCGTCCCTGACCAACGGATCAAGCATTTACCGGAGGCTTCACAAAATGCCAGTCCAAACTTGATCCCTGGCACGGCAGTAACGAGAGCTTCGTGAATATCCTCGACGGTCTTTATAAAATGGGACTGTCCGAGGATGAAGTTGACAGCTTCGGGTTTATCAATTTTAACAGTCGTCAGATTCATGGGTACCTCCACGGAAATACGCGATTGCACTTATGATACAGACAAGCCAGAATATTGGCAAGTGTATTAATAAAATCCGCATTATTTCTTCTCGTAGAAGACCAGCAGGGTGTTGCCGTACTTGCGTTGGTCGAACTCTTCCAGTGCCTGTAATTCAAGCCTGCGGTACTCGCGCGGGTGGATTTGCACAATCACCCAGGCGCCTTCATCATTATTCAGCCAACCAGGGTTGCCATCCAGAATCAGGAGCGCTTTCCAGGCCATTTCCTTGTATTGCGGCGGGGCTATATACACGTAATCAAATTGCATGGTGGGGGAAGCTTCCAACATGGCAAATGCGTCCCCGCGCCGGATCTCGGCTTGGGATCCAAAGCCGGTGCTTTCCAGGTTGGCCCGGATGGTTTCAATGGGTGCGCGGTTCAGGTCGGAGAAACGCACGAATGCAGCGCCTCGGCTCAGGGCTTCGATGCCGATTGCGCCTGTCCCGCCGAACAGATCCCACCATTTGGAATCCTGCACATCCCCCGCCAGGATGTTAAACAAAGCTTCCTTGACCATATCGGTCACCGGACGAGTGGTTTCACCTGGAGCATCCTTGAGTTTTCGGCCTTTGGCCTTTCCAGAGATGACGCGCAGGCTCATTCGGAAGCCTCTACGCTCTGCCGGGCGGCCAGGATATTCCCATGCGGGGCAATGACCGGGACCACGCAACCGGTGCCAAGCAGCAACCTGCGTCCACTTGTTTGCTGGACGGCATTTACGGCTTCCTGTTGTACTTGGGAACTATCCCCAAATACAATGGTCTTCTGGCTCACGCCGCCACAAACAACACCCGTGATGTGTTTCTGTGCCTCTTCAAGCGATGGGGGCGTTTCTCGGTCATGCCAATTAACAATGGGAAACATATGATCCGGGAACAGCGATTTGGAAACCAAGTCAAAATAGATGTTAATGCCATGCAGATGCAGCAAGTTACACCACAGGCCAGCGGCAGGTTGTGTGGTCAGCAGGTCAAAAGGCAGACCGAAGGTTTTGTACTCGGCCAGAGTTAACAATCCAGCCTGGGCATGTTGGACAGCATAAAAAATGCCAT
>JBEKVG010000183.1:0-5983 GCA_049514195.1 Anaerolineales bacterium
TGGCTTTTTACCAACCCGGGACATTTGGCGCGTCAGGCGGGCGGATTGAGTTCCTCGCCCCAGTGCGCGGCCACGAACTGACCACGCGCCGTGAACTCCTGCGCGACGAACCGGACCATCCGCGCGCCAACGAGGAATACTTCAAGATCCAGCTTGGTCCACTGGAACGGCTGGGGGAACCAATTATTGCAGATAAATGGCGTCGGCTGACCTTTCTTTACACAACTGGGGAATATTTTCTGAAAGCGCAAACGCTCAACGATCTGGTTGTACAAAGCGACGAGCGCCAAGTCCTTTGGCAATCCCTGCGCGAACGCGCCGTTAATCAGCAAATCTACAAAACCGAACTGCCGGAAGCAAACCTCCCGCCGGAAGTGTTGATGGCTTTGCTTGGTATCAAGGAAGTCCAATCATCTTATGATGCAAAGGAACAGGAAAATGCGAACTTTGATTAAAGGCGGCATGCTGGTTACTGCTGAAGAAACATTCTCTGCCGATATTCTGGTTGAGGGCGAGAAGATTTCTCAAATCGGTCAAAATTCTCAGGTTGCGGAAGCCAAGGTGTTGGATGCGTCCGGAAAATTGGTCATCCCTGGTGGCGTGGACCCGCACACCCACTTCGACTTGCCGATGGCTGGAACGGTCTCCTCAGACGACCACTACACCGGTCACAAAGCCGCTGCCTTTGGTGGAACCACCACCGTCATGGATTTCGTCTCCTTCGATTTCCCAACTTTACGCGAATCGGTGGAGGCCTGGCATAAGAAAGCTGAAAAAGCCGCCATCGATTACTCCTTCCATATGAATCTGACTAAGATGGATGATACCATTGCAGCTGAAATTCCATCCCTACCTGGGATGGGGATCACGACCCTAAAGACATTCACTGCTTATAACAACCGCCTGCGCCTTATGGATGGCGAAATCTTCCGCGCTCTGCGGATTGCACGTGATAATGGAATGTTGGTGATGCTGCATGCTGAGAACGGCGACGTGATAGAAATCTTGGTTGCTGAAGCACTGGCAGCGGGGCACACAACACCCGAATGGCACGCCAGAACCCGCCCCGCCTGGGGTGCGGTCGAAGCCACCTTGCGTGCCTGTTCCCTGGCCGCCCAGGCGGAGGCTTCCCTGTATATTGTTCATATGAACGTGGGCGGTGAAGTGGATATGCTAAAATACGCCCGCCAGCGCGGCGTCAAAGTGATGGGAGAGACCTGTCCGCAGTACCTGTTCTTTACCGAGGCTGACCTGCGCCGCCCGGACGGAGCCAAGTGGGTCTGCTCTCCGCCCATGCGGACAAAGACCGATAACGCCCGCTTGTGGGAAGGCCTGGCAGAAGGCACGCTCCAGACCATCGGCACGGACCATTGTCCGTTTTTCTTCGATGGCACAAAACCAATTCTCTACGAGGGCCAGCCGGTTGCCATCCCTGGTAAGGAACTCGGCCGGGAAGATTTCACCAAAATTCCAAATGGCCTGCCCGGTGCGGGTGACCGAATGCCGGTGCTTTGGACGACTGGCGTTGGGTCGGGGAAGATCACGGCCCAGCAGTTTGTCGCCCTCACCAGCACCAATCCGGCCAGGATTTTCGGCCTGTACCCTCGCAAGGGTGCTCTTCTGCCAGGTTCGGATGCGGACCTGATCATCTGGGATCCACAGAAAAAGGTTAAGTATGGCGTGGCGTACAGTGCCCAGCGAACTGATTACAACCTGTACGAGGGCTGGGAGTTGACCGGCTATCCCGAGAAGGTCCTCCTGCGCGGCGAGATCATTGTTGATGGAGAGAAATGGCTGGGCAGAAAAGGCGGAGGACAGTTCTTGAAAAGAAAGCCGGGAGCGATTTTTTAAAACGGTAAGGGCCACTGACTGGTCGCCCTTAACTTGTCGATTAAAATTATCCTTCAGTTCTCTCCGCCACCACCATGAAAATGTCTGGGTGATCCGGCGTACGATATGGCAGTGCCACGACCAAACAGTGCTTGTGAGGCTTACTTTTTTTCCAACAACTCTTTCAACCTGGGATGATTTGCGTAAAATCCACGGATTTCTTCCGGCAAGAGCGCTGCGATCCGGCACATGATTTCGTCGGTGTCGTTTTTAAGGGCCTCATCGCGGCCCTGACTTTCGGTCGGAAGCGGCGGCAGCCTGAACACCGGACCGACGGAAACGGTTATATGCGGGCGGTGAAGCCGTTTTAACTGGCCGAAGAGGATCGGATCGAAGGAACCAGAAATCCCTGCTGGGAGGATGGGGTACCCGAGTTTGGCAGCCAGATAACTGACGCCCTGTTTGCCTTCGATTAGATATCCCACCTTGGAGCGAGTACCCTCAGGTGTGATGACCAGCACCTCACCCTGTTTCATACGTGAGATGACCTCCCGGATCGCCCGGATGTCCGGGTTGAAACGGTCCACGAAGAGGAAGTTCAACTGTTTCCCCAGCCAGCGCATGATCCATATCTTCCCCCATTTTTCACCAACCAACAGGACAAGATTAGTGTTGTTGATGATATAGAATGGCAGGAAAGCATCCACCAGACCAAGGTGGTTGGCAGCAATGACGAAATTTCCGGAGGTGGGGATGTTTTCCCGACCGAGCACTTCGACGCGGGTCAGGACGCTCAGCAGGATGCGGATGATGAAACGGGTGATTTTGAGTCGCATGGGTGCAATTGTATGCGAAAGTTTCCAAAAGAAAAAGCCCGGCATTGGAAATTGCCGGGAGTTTCGTCATTATTCCCGCTTCAGGATATGCGTGAGAATGGTGGCGCCCGAGCCACCGATGTTCTGTGCCATGCCGATGTGTGCATTGGGTACTTGGCTCTCGCCGCACTCGCCCCGTAACTGCTGCACCACCTCAACAATTTGGTAGACTCCCGTCGCGCCAACGGGATGTCCGCGTGCCTTAAGACCGCCGCGCGTGCAAACCGGGATACGCCCGGTTGGGGTTATCTCATTATCCAGGCCGAGCTGCACACCCTTGCCTCGCTCTGCAAAACCGCAAGCTTCTAGCGAAAGAGCCGACATGATGGTGAAGGCATCATGCAGTTCGAAAACATCAATATCTGCAGGGCCGATTCCGGCCTGTCGGTAAGCCTCCCGTACGGATTGGTAAGCCGCTGTCAGGAACAGTGCATCAGGCCTGTCATGGATGGCAATCGTATCGGTCGCAGAGGCGGAACCGGCCACCCGGATGCGGGCTCTGGAAGCAACCTCTTCGGCCGGGACAAGGTAGACGGCCGCCGCGCCATCCCCGATCGGTGATGCATCCAGCAGGTTGATTGGCGTTGCGATCATGGACGACTTCTCGAAATCCTCCAACGTGATCTCGTGACGCAGGCGGGCATATGGGTTATGCATGGCATTAGCGTGGGCGTTGATAGCGAAGGGAGCAAAATCGGCGTGCTTCCAGCCGTACTCGTACATGTACCGTCGCATGATCATGGCGTTCAGACCGACAAACGAGACGCCCATGTCCGCCTCGTAATCGGCATCCGCGGCTGTGGCGAGCCCTGCAGTGACTTCATGCGGGGTACGATCGGTCATTTTTTCGACGCCGACCACAATGGCCGATTCCAATTCACCGGAGGCAACCGCCATCAACCCGGATCGGAACGCCGCCGCGCCCGAAGCGCAGGCCGCCTCCACTTTTACGGCATCGCCGCCCCGCAGGCCGGCCCAGTCCGCCACCAGTGGACCCAGGTTGCTCTGGCTGTTGAGGATGCCCGACATCATATTGCCGACGAAGACTCCCTCCGCCGAGGCGCGCCCGGCATCGTGCAGGGTATGAATGATCGCCTCAACGGCGATAGTGCGGAGGGATTTTTCCCATTGTTCTTCAATGATGGTTTGTCCAATGCCGAGGATGGCAACTGGTCGCATAATTACCTTTCTAAACACGCAGGATACGAAAGGACACAAAGGGTTCGTGTTTATTATAAGATGTGCTGCTTGGATTTTACCCGATACTGCTCTCAGGTGCTATCAAAAACGCCCGGCAGGGGGTAGGACACTTGGCCATTTCCACAGCCGTTTTCCCAATTATCTTCTCCTATGCTCGGAGCAACCCGTGAAAAGTTGCAGGAAAACTGTGATAAATTGACCCCGGACCGGGCTTTTACACAAAATTTACACCTGACTAATCCTGGCTTAATGATTTTGGTTTATTGTTGAACGGAATATTTAGATAGGAATACCGGTGTGAGAAGAAGAAATTTATACGCATCCGCATCCTTGCTGATTATCAGCGCAATACTGTTGGCTTGTTCGCTGTCCACTCCTCAGATAGCACCGCTTACCAGAACAGCCCCATCCAGTGGCAGTCAAGCCTCCCCGATGCCGCCCACCCCGTCGGCAATTCCATCGTCTACCTCCTCACCTGCACCTACGCCAACGGTCGACCCTCTCATCCCGGCTCGCTCCAAGATTAAGCATATCATCGTCATCATGCAGGAGAACCGCTCCTTCGATCAGTATTTCGGCACCTATCCCGGTGCACTTGGCTTCCCCACGCAGGACGGTCATTTCACCGTTTGCGTAAAAGATCCAAGGACCGGACAATGTGTCTACCCCTACCATGACCCGTCTGACAAAAACTATGGCGGACCTCATGGTGCTGCAAATGCGGTTGCAGATATTGATGGTGGAAAGATGGATGGTTTCATCGCCCAAGCTGAGAGTGGGAAAGCCGGATGTCAAAGTACAAATGACCCATCATGTGGTGGTACTTCGATAACCGATGTAATGGGCTATCATGACGCGCGTGAGATTCCCAACTACTGGGCGTATGCTGAAAATTTTGTTCTGCAAGATCATCTTTTCGAGCCTAACGCTTCATGGAGTCTTCCACAGCACCTTTTCATGGTTTCGGAGTGGTCAGCCAGGTGCAGAAAGGCAGGGGATCCGATGAGTTGCATCAATGCTCTCCAATCCCCTCAAAATCCTCCTGATTTCCATCCTGGTCAAAAGACTGCCTCTTCTAACCCTATTTCTCCCGATTATGCCTGGACGGACCTGACCTACCTGCTCTTCAAGAACAATGTCAGTTGGAAATACTATGTTCAAAAAGGAACCGAACCGGATTGCGAGGATGATGCTGCCGACTGCCCGCCTGTTCATCAGGATGCCAAAACACCCGGAATTTGGAATCCACTTCCTTTCTTTGACACGGTGAAACAGGATGGCCAGCTCCAGAACATCACGGATGTAACCAATTTCTATACAGATGCAAGAAATGGGACGTTGCCTGCCATCAGTTGGATCACCCCCAGTAATCTAAATAGCGAACATCCAACAGCATTAGTCAGCGATGGACAGGCCTGGACAACCAGCCTGGTCAACGCAGTTATGCAAGGCCCCGATTGGGATAGCAGCGTCATTTTCCTTTCTTGGGATGACTGGGGAGGCTTTTACGATAATGTTATACCGCCTCGCGTTGATCCCAATGGCTACGGCTTGCGCGTACCGGGGTTGGTGATCAGTCCTTTCGCCAAGCAAGGGTTCATCGACCACCAGATCCTCAGCCACGATGCTTATGTCAAATTTATGGAGGACATTTTCCTGAATGGTCAGAGGTTGGACCCTGCCACGGATGGTCGCCCTGATCCAAGGCCAGATGTCCGCGAGAATGCCCCGCAACTGGGAGATTTACTTTTGGATTTCAATTTCAACCAGGCACCACTCCCGCCGCTTGTCCTTTCCATTCATCCGCTGCCGGGTCCTGCTTCCACCCCTTGAGCCAATTCATTTCTGATGGAGACACCTATGTTCCGACGATTTCGCAATCCCACTTTCCAGCCCAATCCTCTTTTGCCCGTCGAAATGCAAACTCTGAACCAGGCCAACCACTTTGTGGCAAATGGGCAACCTGGACAGGCCGCGCCTCTTTTCGTGGAAGTCGCAAGTGAAATGGAAGCCACCAACTATCCCCGGCGCGCTGCAAACCTGCATGCACAGGCTGCTCATGCCTATGCCGACAGCCA
>JBEKVG010000184.1:0-5982 GCA_049514195.1 Anaerolineales bacterium
CTTTCCGGGTTGATCATCAAGTGCAGGATCTCCACGCCATTCAGGTATGTGCTCATACCGTTATAAAAAACGGTGTAATACCATAACAGGCCTGTATCCAGGTCCAGCATCGGCAAGGTCATATCTGCAGGTAGAACCAACAACTGCGGCGGCCAGACCGGCGGCCGCCATACATAGGCATTCCCGTAATAGATAAGCCATTGAATGACAGCCTTCTTAAACTGGAAGGGAGTCCAATTCCATAGGTTCGGGCTGACTTCAAGTAAGTAGGGGACATTTCGCGAGAATCCATCCGGGGGCACCTGGGTAATCTGATCGCCGGTGCGTCGGAACATCTGGAAGGGCAGTTTTGCAACGTCATCACTGATGATGTTTCCTGCCCGGTATGCGCTCGCAATTGTCTTAGAACTTTCCGGTGTTACCGGTTCCCCCGAGACCGTATTGGGAGTGTTGAATAACTCCACCACTTCGGGCATCGAAAGAGTTTTGTTTACCGGCCTGGATTTCAATGCTCTGGAAAGGATCACGTTTTACCTCGTTGGCTCATGCCATACAAGATGCCGCCTAGAATACAAAAGCCCCCGGCCACGAACCACGTGGCCACGGGACAAACAATAAATGTGCCGGTGCAGATCAGCGCCGCGCCAAGAAGGAAAAGCAGATCGTCCAGGTATTTGGTCATAAACGCAAAAAACCCGATGGGAATATCCCATCGGGCGTCGCTTCCGATTGCCGACCGCACAATAGCGGTCACGCAACTTGCTCAATTGCATTCAATATAGCACAGATATTCTCTTAATGCAAGCACTAATATCCCCCAAACACTTCCATCAGCGGTCCACTCATCGCCCGGATTACCTCCGGCCTGAGACATTTCTCCCATGCCTGTCTCCATGCCCGCATTTGCACTCCTGCCGATGCCACGTGGCTGGCAGTCAAAATCAGATTTGGGTATTCGTAAAAATACTTTTGCTTACCTTGGTACAGATCCATTCCAGCCAGCAGTACCGGTTCACAACCCATCCAACACGCCAGCCACGTCGCCAGCGCGCTTGAAAAATTTGCATTCCAGTAATCGGCGCCCTCCAAATCCACATCAGTCCACTTCGCCAACTGGCTCACCCGCAGCCCCTTGAAGTCTTGTAGCGCCTGCATGCGCGCTGCAACCTTCACCGGTGGATCCCTGAACACCATGAAAGCCGTCTTCACCAGACGCAGGGCATGCTCATTCACACTGATCATCACCGCCCCTGCTGGCACTCGCTCTAAATCCCCTGGCAGACTCGGACCTCCGCCCAACACCGCCCCCGGCCGCCCGTGATAAATCTCTTTAAGAGATACAACTGGTATCATCCTAAAACCCAAATCCCGTCATATCTGTCTTGCGCAGTTCGTCCAGTTGCCGTAAGGCATCAATGATAGCAGCCAGGAGGTCGATCCGGCGTGTGTCACCCGCCCTCCGCTTCGAAAGCATGATGTTCTCTTTCGTATCCACGATCTGCCTGGCATTCCCCACACACCATTTCAGCAGCGGCGATCCATCATGCACTAACTTCCCAGAAGCCACCAGGTCTCGAAAGAGCTTCGTCGGTTCATTCAAATTCTGCATGGTCTGCCGGATCTCCACCGTCGTATATCCTGCCTCGGCCAGTTGTGTCGCAAAATGGGTGGCATTGTACGGATCATAACAGAGCTGGTGCACTTCCCAGCCATACTCTTTTTTGCAGGCAGCGATATGTTCCTGGATGCGGTTGTAGTCGGTAATATCTCCCTCGGTCGCAGTGATCCATTTTCCCCTGGCCCATTCGGTGTAAGGAATCTTGTCTGTCTTCTCATGCCGCTTGATCGCCTCTTTCGGAATGAACCCATGCGCGCAGACAGCCACCCGCTCCGCATCCAGTGCAAATACAAACCCGTCCGCCGTCAGGTCCACCTTCTTGGAAAGGTCAACCCCAACCAGGCACAATTTCCCTTTGGTGATCTCAGCAAATTTATCGGTCGGCACTCCCAGCGCATCCCACTGCTCGATATAATCCCCCATGTATGTATCCTCGTTTCCATGTTGCCAAATATTCAGGTTCTTCACCCGGAACGTCCTGATCTTGGCCGGATCCTTGCTTCCGAACGCCTCATCATGCTGCTCGTGCAGCTCCTCCAGACTCCGTGGAATAAGTACCCGCAGCGGATTGCTCTTCACCCACACCGCTGGGTCATGTTCATCGTCCTCCGGGTCCAACTCCCGGATCATCACGAAGTAGCGTTCGTTAATCGACGGATCTTCCAGGATCAACTTGCAGTAGTCATATTCATGGTGGCAGGGACTTTCCACATCCATCCCTGCCGTGGTGATGATCACCATCAGCGGCTGTTTCCGGTGGCCGCCCTTCGCCGAACTGAGTAAATCGTAGATCTCGCTGGTGACATGGGCGTGATATTCATCCACCAGGGCCCCACTTGGATGCAACCCATCTTTATTCTTTGTCTCTTTGGAAAGCGGCGCCAGGACTCCGCCCCTCTTAGCATGGCTGATCTTATAATCCCGTACAATCAGTCTCTTGGCGATATCCGGGCTGTTATCCGCCATGCTCTTGGCTGCATCATACATCAATCGCGCTTGCCCTCGGTCCACCGCCGCGCAGTATACCCGTGGGCTCATTTCATCATCACCCACCATCAGATACAGCGCCACGGCCGCAAGGATCGCCGTTTTTCCGTTCTTGCGCGCCACCTGAATATATGCTTTTTTGAAACGCCGCTCTCCGCTATCCTTATGGATCCATCCGAACATCACCCCAATGTCGAACTTTTGAAACATCTCCAGCACGATCGGCTGGCCAGCCAGTTCCCCCTCTACATGATGGCAGTAACCGATGAACTGGTAAACCCGTTCCGCCCTGGCTTCGTCAAACACCCACGGAAATACATCGGACCCCTGGCGCTCGAGGTCATCCAGATGCCGTTTGCATGCCAGGTACTCGCTCTTTCCAACGACTCGCCGCCCCTCGACCACATCGATGGCATATTGTGTGCATGGGTGCATCATACCTAATCAAACTCATCTCCGAACTGATCGAGTTTCTTCTCAGCCTTTTTCTTGATCAGCCGTGCTCGCGCTGAAGGATTTAGCCCCAACTTGTCGCCTTGCTGGGTGATGATTCGTGACCAGGCCTGTTGCTCCTTGATCGCGTCTACGTCTGGCTTTTCAACTTTTGTGCAATCTTCATACTTCACCACGGCGTCGCAGTAGAGCGCCAGGGTTTGCCGGTCTAGGTTGTCAAAGAGTCCGATCCCTTCGGCCTGCCGTAAGGTTTCTCTCCAGACCTTGCGCGCCCGCCTGGCTAACCATGCTGGTGGTTTCAGGACCACGAGCTCGTCTCGTCGCACCTCTGCAGCTGCAGCCTGGCGCGCAGCGATCTCGGCCTTGGTCCAGTGTTTGCCTCCCCCCTTGTGACCGACCGCCATCGTTTCTACGGAAACAACCTTAGTTGACATCGACTCTCGTCACCGCGCGCTGGCCAGCGCCGGCCGGCGGCTCTTTCTTGTCCTTTTCGTGTCAGCCACCCGCCTGAAACCTGAAATTCCGGCGCTCATCGGGGACATTTTCTCACGACTGTTGACCTGACCGCTATACGTACCCTAAACAAAACTTTTTTGATGGGGGGCTATGCGTCCAGCCAACTTCATATGCCGTCCAGGCAGAGTGGCATTTATGGCACAGAGACTCGAGTGGTCCAGTGTAGAACCGCTCTGGATCACCTTCATGCCGTTCCAGGTGATGCACATCCGTCGCAGGTACATAGACACCCTGCCGGATGCCGTTCTCGCACCAGGGATGCTGCGCCAGTTGCAGATCTCTGATCTTCTTCCAGCGACGATCATACAATCGTTGATGATCTGGGTTGTGCTGAGCACTCGTTGGAATGGAATGCTCAGCACATCTGCCAGATTGGACCAGCCTCGTGCATCCAGGATAGGAACATGGACGCAGGGAATGAGTAGGCACCTTACTACTTGGCAGTGATAAACGGACTTGTGCCACTCTTGATCTTACTGAATGATGTGCCTAACAATGGCACGCTGGCTGCCTTGAGTTGCAGATGGGTTGATGCTGATCCTATGATCTGCACAATGAACCCAAGAATGAACAGGATGACAGTAGCGATCTGTCCTGCATAACCATTCAGGATATCCAGTGCCAGGTCAGGCCGGAATACGCGAAAGGCAACCAGTCCTATGAATGCAGCCAGGTTGAGACCGGCAGACCAATAGGCAGATGTGCCATCCGTGACAACCTTGATTGTTTTCAATAGGTTGATCAATGCAGCGATCAGCGCCGATATTCCGAATAGGCTCGCAAAACCCAAGGCAATGGTAATCGCCTCTGTCAGCACATTCGTTGGAATGGGCAAATCACCCATACCGTGAGCCTGCACAGTTATTGGCACAAATGCCAGCATCGCAATCACCAGGATTGCTATGAACACGAACATTTTCTTGACTTTCATGGTTTGCTCCTTTCAAGCAACAAAAAACACCCGACGCCAAAACGGCATCGGGTGCCACATCCGATGAATGACCGCACACGAGCGGTCGCACAAATTGATTATATTCCAAAATGACTATATTTTCACTGACTTCATCAATCGATCGAATTCTTTTACGCCAATATCGCCTCGTAATTTTCGAAGATATTCTCGCAATGTATCCAATGTTGGATACCATGTCTGCAAAGATCCACAAAAATCGCATCCGATTGTTCCACTATCCAACTCGCGCACTCGCCAAATTCCAGGGCTAAAATGACCGTCGGATTCAGCATTATCAAAAATGAATTGATCATCGAATGGGAAAGTCCATCTTCCCTTCAGTTGTTCACGTAATACCCAAAGCCGTCGCATCCGATTGCAATCTCGCAACACATAGCCAAGAATTGCCCGGCATTCCTCACAATACCAAATTCGTGGTTTATACGTCCGGTCAATAGCTGGCATCACGGCTCTGTTTCTGCGCATTCGCAATTCTGGTAAACATGGTGGCAAGTCGGGCAAACCGGAACTCCGGCGCGTGACATTTGGCAATCGGTGCAGTCGCAGCCTGGTTTATGGCCAGTCAATTCCGCAGTCTGTATTTCTATCTTGCTCTGTTTGCTTTTTTTATCGACTCGCGGAGCCCAGCCGTGCATAAGGCGATAAATCGCAGTTCCCAACGGCCGCCCTTCGGAAATTACCTGATCGACATGCGCCTGGATTAATTCAGGTGTGACTGACGGCATGCCGGCCAACTGGCTGGCCTTCGGATCAGCAATTCCCAGTTTTATCGCAAGTTCATGATTTTCCCGGAAGATGTCAAAACCGCGAAATTCGCGGTTTTCGCTGATTCTTTCTTCTTGTTCTTCAGAATCTTTAATATTATTAATAGTTAAAGAACAAGAAGAACTAGACGCGCCAAAACCGCGAATTTCGCGGTTTTGGGGTTCAAAATCGCACTTTTCGCGGTTTTGGATTTCCAGTGGCATTTGGAAACCTTGTGCAATCCGCCATCCGCCGGCTACGCGGATCACGATCTGCCGGGTTGGACTGGTCAATGCGCGCAGGCTGTCTGTGATCGTATGTTCGCCGTAGCCAGTCACATCCTGCAGCAATTGGGCAGTGACCGGAACCTGGTTGGACTGTTCGAGCAGAATTATTGCCACAAGAATGGTGAGTGGGCTGCCGCGCAACTCACGGACACGCGAGATCGAGAAAACAGGATTGCTCAACATTGCTCCTTTCCAGATGATGAAACTGCCACGCGCTTGCCACCACGTCCATAAACCCGGCTTGCCCTCCGTGCGATATTCGCCGAAGCCTCTAACCGTTGGAGATTGTCCACCGCCTCACTCAGCCATGCCGGCACATGCCGCTCGCTCTTGACCTTGCGCCCGCATGTCAGGCAGATCTGCGGCAGGTTTAGGCGTTCACGCGTCTCAGGGCGGCCAGGCTC
>JBEKVG010000185.1:0-5924 GCA_049514195.1 Anaerolineales bacterium
CCGGCTGGACGGGAAACATATTTTTCGAAACGGGCATTATCATCTGTATCAAAGGTGGTCAAGACCTGATCGCCACGGGTCGAGTTTAGGTAAAGGCCTATCCTCAAACCGGTCAGCGGAGCATCTAGGTAATATTCCATCTCCACGGCAAATGGTTCCACTGATCGAATCGTCTCCACTGTTTGGCCGTTCCGGTCTAGCAGGCGCAAGGCCACCGGACGGAATGGTGTGGCATCAAGTGGAATTTCATCTTTTTCCCAGACTCGTTCCCCAGCCCTGGCATCTCCTGCAGAGAGATAATAATCGACTGCCTCAGGAGAGGCTGCGCGTAATGCCAGGTGGCCATTATCGAGCACAATTGCCTCCTGGGTCAGGCGCAAAATGGAAGACATATTATGACTGACGAACAGGACCGTGCGACCTTGCTGGGCCACATCACCCATTTTGCCAAGACTTTTCCGCTGGAATTCAGCATCTCCGACCGCCAGCACTTCGTCCACCACCAGGATTTCCGGTTCCAGGTGGGCGGCCACTGCAAAGGCCAGGCGGACGTACATACCTGAAGAATAACGTTTCACAGGTGTATCAATGAATTGCTCGACTTCGGAAAAATCCAGGATTTCATCGAACTTACGGTCAATCTCCGCCCGCTTCATACCCAGAATGGCACCGTTCAAATAGATATTTTCCCGTCCGGTCAAATCCGGGTGGAACCCCGTGCCCACTTCCAGAAGACTGGCGATCCGGCCTCTTACCTTTACATAACCACTCGTGGGAGCCGTCACCCTAGAGAGAATTTTTAGAACGGTGCTTTTTCCGGCTCCATTTCTCCCGATAATGCCCAGCACGCTGCCTTCTCCAACAGTGAAGCTGATATCCTTGAGAGCCCAGATGTAATCTCCCTCCCGGTTCCCATGATCCTCTTGCCCAATCTTTAGTAGAGGATTGGGCTTGCCGCGGGTTTTTGCCCACCATACTTTAATATCATCCGAAAGCGTACCGGAGCCAATCTGGCCCAGCCGGTATGCCTTGGATATGTTCTCCACTCGGATGACAGTCTTGCTCATACCGTATCCATGAATGTCGCTTCGACGCGATTGAAAATCAAAGCTCCGATCACAATTGCAATCACCATAATTACAAAACTGTAGCCCAATTGGAGAAAATTTACCGATCCTGAGCCGAGGTAGGCGTATCGAAAAGCTTCAACAACAGAGGTGAGCGGATTCAATCGAATCAACGCCTGGTATTTGGGAGACATGGAATCTAGTGGATAGATTACCGGCGTGACGTACTGCAAAAGTGATACCCCAAACTGCACAAGGAAACGCAGGTCACGGTATTTGGTTGTAAGCGAGGAAACGATGATGCCAAACCCCAGGCCTAAACCGGCCATCATCAGCAACAGCACCGGAGTTAACAGCACCCACCAATTCGTATGCAAATGTGTTCCTCGCAGCCAAAAATAAGCCATGAACATCAGGAAGAATAAGAATTGAATGACGAAAGCGATCAGGTTGGAAATCAGGATGGACACCGGTACAGCCAGGCGAGGAAAATAAACCTTTCCGAACATGTTGGCATTACTCGCGAATGTATCCGATGTCTTGGACAAGCAACTGGCGAAATATGAAAAAATCACCGTTCCACACATATAGAAAATGAAGGACGGCAGGCCATCCGTGGGCAACTTGGCAATGTTCCCGAAAATGACCGTAAATACAATCGTGGTCAAGAGAGGTTGGATCAGGTACCAAAGTGGTCCCAAAATGGTCTGCTTATAAACAGCAACGAAATCCCGCCGCACAAATAGCATGATGAGATCGCGTGCCTGCCATAATTCCCGCAGGCGCAGGTCGAAAAGGTTGCGATGCGGACCGATGATCATGTCCCATTTCTCGGGATCAGTTTGTTCGATTTCAGATTTATCCATTATCGTTTCCGCCATTTAATTTACGCTGTTCCTCATACCATTCGATGGTCCGGCACAGGCCTTCCTCAAACGGTGTGCTAGCATGAAAGCCAAAGAGAGCGTCAGCGCGGCTGATATCCAGGCTGCGACGCGGCTGTCCATTCGGCTTGCTCGCATCCCAGACCAGCTTGCCCTTAAAACCGGTCAGGTGGGCCACCTTCTCGGCCAAATCTTTGATAGAAATTTCGTAACCAGAACCGAGGTTGACAGGATCCGACCCGTTATATTTTTCAGAGGCGAGCAGGATTCCCTCAGCGGCATCCTCCACGTACAGGAACTCGCGTGTCGGTGAGCCATCGCCCCAAACAATGACCTCCTTCTCGCCACGCTCCTGAGCTTCGAGACATTTACGGATCAGAGCCGGGATGACATGCGAAGAGGTCAGGTTAAAATTGTCCCGTGGCCCATATAAGTTTACCGGTAAAAGGAAGATGGAATTGAATCCATACTGCTGGCGGTAGGATTGCGCCTGGACAAGCAACATCTTCTTTGCAAGGCCGTAAGGAGCGTTGGTCTCTTCCGGATAACCATTCCATAAATCATCTTCATGAAAGGGCACGGGGGTAAATTTAGGATAGGCGCAAACCGTTCCCAAAGCAATAAATTTCCCTACGCCACGTTGCCAGGCCTGGTGCATCAACTCAACGCCCATCATTAAATTATCATAAAAGAAATCTGCCGGATGCTCAAGATTTGACCCAATACCGCCAACGTGTGCAGCCAGGTGAATGATAACCAGGTCAAATGGCTTGAAATTTGGAAGAAGTGTAGAATGAAAACCTTCCGGAAAAAGGTGGGCAGGACGTTTCTCTGGTGGAAGCAGGCCATCATCCAGCAGACGGGTGATATCCCCGCAGTCCACCAGATTATAATGTTCGATTTGCGGAACCAGAATATCTGCTGCACCGCGCCGAACCAGCTTCTCCACCAGAAACGACCCAAGGAATCCGGCACCCCCGGTAACAATAACTCTTTTATCTTTCCAGAAATTTATTGACATAGGCTATTGGACAATAAATCGGGCATTGGTATATTTTTCATCCTGCGGGTTGCGGATGATACCTGTCCGCAGGGTTTGGACGACTTCGCGTACGCCATCATCTACGGTCATTTTGGCCTCAAAACCCAGTGTGCCGCGGATTTTTTCGAATGAGATGGTGATGTCGCGAATATCTCCGCCAAAGGTCAGATCTTTGTACGTGACTACCGTTTCCGGCAGGCGTTTGATGACCAGACCGACAATTTCGTCTTTTGTGTAATTACCATCTTCGGTACCCAGGTTATAGACTTGACCGCGTACTTCCGCCTCAGGTGCATTCAGGCCTAAAAGGATACCATGCACCACATCCCAAACGTGTATGAAGGAACGTGAATAGCCACGCTGATATATGATCAGTTCACGATTGGTATAAGCATTCAGCACAAATTGGTTGACGAGTAGGTCAAAGCGCGTGCGCGGCGAAATACCATAGAGGGTCGTCAGGCGAAAGATAAGCGCCGCAGAAGGGGAATTATTCTGCGCCAGTAAATATTCCTCGGCTGCAATTTTAGTCTCAGAATAAAGCGACTGAGGCGTAAGTGGCGATGCCTCCGTCACCGGTTTACCGTCCACCGGGGAGCCATAGTTGCTGTACGTGGAAGCAAAAATAAATCTGGCCGACCCTAATTCTGAAACCTGCTCGTAGACACGCTTTACAGCTTCGACGTTGTGCCTCCAGGTTGCCTGTTTTCCTACCGCCTGGCAGGCCGGGAAACCCGCAATCCCAGCCAGGTGGACGACGGCATCCAGTTTCGGCCAGGCTCGGCTCAGGGCAGGGCGAATAGAACCTGGCTCGGTCACATCGGCTTTGGTGAACCGAAAATCAGGGTGCGCAAAAAAACCCAAAAGCGACTCGCCACCATAAAGCAGATTATCTATCACCGTTACGTAGGTCCCAGCGCGCAATAGTTCCGCTGTCAGAAGTGAACCTATGTAGCCCGCTCCTCCTGTAATCAGGACATGCTTTTTTTCACTCATGGCTGCCATCCAGGTGTAATAACACCTTTAGACCAATAATTTCAAGTACTGGCGCATTAATATCTGTGGTCAAGGCTACGCCTTGCTCCAGGCAAGAAAGCCGGCAAATGTCTGCCACATCCCCTTCGCCACAGATCGAGACTTTCTCATAACCGGCAGCTTTTATTTGCTGCAAATGCGCTCGGACGCGCTGACGCGTGGTACGATAGAGGACGAATTGTTGTTCAACATAATCCATGGTAAGAAGAGCACGCAATGCGATGCCTTCAGGCGTGATGATATAGCGCAATTTCTTACGTTCGGCACGTTTAATCTTGACATAACCCTTATCAATCAAACGCTTGAGGTGCCAATTTACCGTTCCAACTGCCACGCCGAGTTGGGTGGCAAGGGAAGCCTGGGTTACATCCGGATTGCTCTCGATATTTTCAAGCAATGCCAGTTCGCGCGTCGTGCCTGAAGGCATATTCATAGAAATCTATAATTTTTCCTTCAATCGTTTCAGGTCAGCTTCAACCATCATCTCCACCAGCTCTTGGAATTTCACTTTCGGTTCCCAGCTTAGTCTCTGGTGAGCTTTGGCAGGATTGGATATGAGGGCATCTACTTCCGAAGGGCGCAAGAAATGTGGATCTTGAATAACATAGTCTTCGTAATTTAAACCGACATATTTGAACGCCAAATCAGCAAACTCACGGACAGAGTGGGTTTCACCTGTACCGATCACAAAATCTTCAGGCGTTTCCTGCTGTAGCATTCTCCACATAGCTTGAACGTATTCACCGGCAAAACCCCAGTCCCGGCGGGCTTCCAGGTTACCCAGGTGGAGTTCTTTGCTCAACCCCAACTTAATGCTGGCTGCTCCGTGCGCAATCTTGCGTGTGACGAATTCCATTCCTCGCCGAGGGCTTTCGTGATTAAAAAGAATACCTGAAACAGTATATAGACCATATGATTCACGATAATTGACTGTGATCCAGTACCCATAGACTTTCGCAACCCCGTAGGGACTGCGTGGATAAAAGGATGTTGTTTCGCGTTGCGGAGTTTCTGTTGCCTTGCCAAACATTTCGCTGGAAGATGCCTGGTAAAAACGCGCTTTTGGGCATACGGATCGGATAGCTTCCAACAAACGCGTGACACCCAGAGCAGTCACCTCACCCGTCAACACAGCCTGGCTCCAGGATGAACTAACGAACGACTGCGCCGCCAGATTATAGATTTCATCCGGCTGGTATTGTTCAAGAGCAGCCACCAATGAACTCTGGTCATGCAAATCGCCTTGTGCAATGTCAATATTGTTCAAGATGTGCTGGATACGCTCGAAGGTTATAGTGCTGGATCGGCGGACCATGCCGACTACGCTATACCCCTTCGAAAGCAGGAATTCTGCCAGATATGAGCCATCCTGACCGGTGATGCCGGTGATTAATGCAACGGGCATTAACCTCTCTCCTTTTTCAAAATTCAATTGTTGAATTATAAACATAAACAGGAATACGTCAAGTGAAAGCCAGAGAGGCCGCGTTGCCTCGCAACGCCATCAAGTTATGGTAAAATCTCCACTTCCGGAGGGATGGCCGAGTGGTTTAAGGCAACTGACTTGAAATCAGTCGTGGCCGCAAGGTCACCGGGGGTTCGAATCCCTCTCCCTCCGCTTTGCACCATCCAGGAGTTGATATGCACTTGGGGAGGTGCCAGAGTGGCTGATTGGGCTCGCCTGCTAAGTGAGTGCTGGGATTAAAACTCAGCCGCGGGTTCGAATCCCGCCCTCCCCGCCAGAAGAAAGACGCGTCTGCAAAGGCGCGTCTTTCTCGTCAGCCGCGGGTCCCCAATAGGGGAGAGTCTTCGAATCCCGCCCTCCCCGCCAGAAGAAGATCGCGTCCGCAAAGGCGCGTTCTTCGCCCCAGCCGCGGGTCCTCGCGAAGCATCCCC